>CANQHT010000122.1 GCA_947623705.1 uncultured Bacilli bacterium | reverse complement strand
CCTTCTAAAATGGGCTTAATTCTTGATATGAGTCCAAGAGATTTAGAGGAAGTACTATATTTTGTTAGTTATGTTGTAATAGATCCCGGCAATGTTCCTTTAGAAGAAAAACAAACTTTATCTGATAAAGAATATCGGGCTTATTATGAAAAATATGGTAATACTTTTAAAGTTGGAATGGGTGCGGAAGCCATTCAAGAATTATTAAAAAGAGTTGATTTAGAAAAAGAAATTGCGAATGTTCGAAAAGAATTAGAAGACGCTACTAGTCAAAAAAGAATTCGTTTAATTAAAAGATTAGATGCCCTAGTTTCTTTCTATGAATCAGGAAATAAACCTGAATGGATGGTATTAACTGTTTTACCAGTTATTCCACCAGAACTAAGACCAATGATTCAACTTGATGGTGGAAGATTTGCTACAAGTGATTTAAATGATTTATATCGAAGAATTATTAATCGGAATAATCGTTTAAAGAAATTACTAGAATTAGGTGCTCCAACAATTATTGTTCAAAATGAAAAACGGATGCTTCAAGAAGCTGTTGACTCATTATTTGATAATGGAAGAAGAGGCAGAAGCATTACGGCAGCATCTAATAGACCATTAAAGAGTTTATCTAGTATGTTAAAAGGTAAACAAGGAAGATTCCGTCAAAACTTACTTGGAAAACGGGTTGATTATTCTGGTCGTTCCGTTATCGTTGTTGGACCAAATTTAAAAATGTATCAATGCGGTCTACCTAAAGAAATGGCTATTGAACTATTCAAACCTCATGTTATTCATGGTTTAGTTAGTCGGGGTCTTGCCCATAATATTAAGGGTGCTAAAAAATTAATTGAATCAAGAGATGAATGTGTTTGGGATATCGTTGAAGATGTTATTACCGAATATCCAGTTATGTTAAATAGAGCTCCAACTCTACATAGACTTGGTATTCAAGCTTTCGAACCAAAATTAGTTGGTGGTAAAGCTATTCGTTTGCACCCATTAGTTTGTACTGCCTTTAATGCCGATTTCGATGGTGACCAAATGGCTGTTCACGTACCTTTATCTGAAGAAGCCAAAGCCGAAGCTCGTATCTTAATGCTTGGGGCTAATAACATTTTAAACCCTAAAGATGGAAAACCAATTGTTACCCCTTCTCAAGATATGGTATTAGGTAACTGTTACTTAACTATGGAAGAAGCCGGTGGTAATAATGAAGGTAAAGCTTATAAGAATTGTAATGAAGCTTTAATGGCTTATGAAAGAAGAGAATTATCTCTTCATACGAGAATTGCTATTCCTGTAAGTTCGTTCAAACATAAATTATTTACAAAAGAACAACAAGATAAATATTTAGTAACAACTGTTGGTAAAATTAAATTTAATGAAATATTACCAGATACATTCCCTTACTTAAATGAAGGAACTAAAGATAATATTGAAAATATTACGCCAAGTAAATATTTCTTAGAAAGAGGAACTAACTTAGAAGAAGCAATTAAAGCGATGCCTTTAGTTAGTCCATTTGTTCAAAAGACTTTAGGTCAAATTATTGCGCAAGTATTTAAAAGATATAAAACTACGGAAACATCAGTAATGCTTGATAAATTAAAAGATCAAGGATTTAAATATTCAACTATTGCGGGTATTACGGTATCTGCAGCGGATGTTGTAAGAAGTGACGCTAAGGAAGAAATTATTGCCGAAGCTAAATCTCGAGTAGATAAAATTAATAAGCAATATCAAAAAGGTTTAATTACCGAAGCCGAAAGATATAATGGCGTTATTCAAATTTGGAGTGAAGCCACTGATAAAGTTAAAGATGCTTTAGCAGAAATTGCCAAAGATAACTTTACAAACCCAATATTCATGATGATGAACAGTGGTGCTCGTGGTAAGATTTCCAACTTTACCCAACTTGCTGGTATGCGTGGTTTAATGGCTAAACCTGATGGTACAACCGTTGAAATCCCAATTACTTCATGCTTTATGGAAGGTTTGTCAGTATCTGAATTCTTCTTATCAACCCATGGTTCAAGAAAAGGATCTGCCGATACGGCTTTACGTACTGCCGATTCCGGATACTTAACAAGAAGACTTGTTGATGTTGCTCAAGATATCATTGTTAAAGAACACGATTGTGGTTCTATTCAAGGTGTTGTTGTTTATGATTTAATAAATGATAAAGATGGTTCAGTTATTGAATCCCTTGATGAAAGAATTTTAGGCCGTTTTGCTTCTAAAAAGATTATTGACCCAGAAACTAAAGAAGTTATTCTTGAAGCTGGCGAAATGATTACCGAAAATATCGTGGCTAAAATTAAAAAAGCCGGTATTAAAAAAGTGGAAATTAGAAGTGTCTTAACTTGTAAGACTTTAAATGGTGTATGTCAAAAATGTTATGGTCGCAACTTAGCAACAGGTAACTTAGTTGAAACGGGAGAAGCTGTTGGTATTATGGCTGCTCAATCTATTGGAGAACCGGGTACCCAACTTACAATGCGTACATTCCAT
>CANQHT010000121.1 GCA_947623705.1 uncultured Bacilli bacterium | reverse complement strand
ATTTTAGATGGTTTTGGTTTAAGAGAAGAAAGCTATGGCAATGCGATTAAAGAAGCCAATATGACTTGCTTTAATAAACTATGGGAAGAATATCCCCATTCTATTTTAACGGCCTCTGAAGAAGCGGTTGGTTTGCACGAAGGACAGTTTGGTAATAGTGAAACAGGTCACTCTACAATTGGAGCAGGTCGTCTTTTAAAACAAAATGAAACTTTAGTTGATGACTTTTTAAAGAGTAATGTTTTAGAAAACGAGACTTTTAATAAACTTTTAGAAAGTAAAGATAAAGATATTCATCTAATGGGGTTATGCAGTGATGGTAATGTTCATGCCGGAATTGATGATTTTCTTAATCTATATGACATCTTAGTTAAAAATGGTTTTAAAAAGATTCATTTTCATTTAATAACTGATGGTAGAGATACTTCTGTGCATTCTGCTTATAAATATATTTCGCAAATAGAAAATGCCATAAAAACTAAAAGAGTTGGGGATATTGCCACTATCTGTGGCCGTTATTATGCCATGGATCGTGATAAAAATTATGATAGAACTAAAATATATTATGATTTAGTTACCAGGGGGGTGGGGGTTAATACTCCATATATTGAAAAAATAATTAGCCAAATGTATGAAAAAAATATTACGGATGAATTTTTAAATCCAATTTTAGTAAATCAAAGTGGTTTAATTAAAAATGGTGATGTCTTAATTTGGTTAAATTATCGAGCTGATCGGGCTAAACAAATTATCTCATCTTTTACTAATTTAGAATTTGATGGCTTTAATGCTTATCGTATGGATAATTTAGAAGTTTATAGTTTTCTTCCTATCGATAAAGATATTAAAACAAATAATTTTATAGAAGAACCCGTAATAACTAATCCATTAGGGTTATATTTAGAAAAGCTAGATTTAACCCAAGCGAGAATTGCGGAAACTGAAAAATTTCCCCATGTTACTTATTTCTTTGATGGAGGATATAATGGTAAGATAAATAAATGCAACGCCTTTCATATTCCTTCCCCTAAAGTAGCTAGTTATGATTTAAAACCCGAAATGAGTGCCGTTGATGTTACTAAAAAATGTATCGATTGTATGAGTCAAGATTATGATTTTATACTTCTTAACTTTGCTAACCCCGATATGGTTGGGCATACTGGTAATTTTGAGGCAACGGTAAGGGCTTGTATGGCCGTGGATATTTGTCTTAATAAATTAATGGAAAAAGCCGAAGAAAATTTCTACAAAGTAATTATTCTAGCGGATCACGGGAATGCTGATATTATGTTAGATGAGAATGGTAATAAAGTTACCACCCATACTTTAAGTAAAGTACCATTTATTATTGTCGATAAAAATGTTAAGTTAAAAGAATATGGTGATTTAACAATGGTGGCTCCCACAATTTTAGAATATATGGATATTGCGATCCCTGAGGAAATGAAAGAAACAGATATTTTATTGAAGTAGAGGTAAATAATGAGAAGAAAATCAAAAGTAAGAATAGGAAGATTATTATTAGTTATTGTCTTAACTTTAGGAATTGTACTAATTGGTGGTTTTACCGCATATAAATTTTTTAAAGGAGATAATAATGATATGACAGATGATAATAAACCAAATGAAGTAGAAAAGCCAAATAAAGATAATGAACAAGGAGATACACCTATAGATAATTCGGATGAAGCTAAACTCCGAAAAGAATACTATTTTATTGATGCTAATTTAGATCGCTATCTTGCATATTTAAAAGAAAATCCTACTAAAAGTATGGAAGAAGTAGTAAGATGTGTTAATGCTAATATTGATTATGCATTTTATACTCATGAAGTACCTAGTAATTTAGATGATGGTTATTTACTAATTGTTAATAAATATAATAAATTAGGTAGTGATTATGTTCCCGATTTAGTGGAAATGGATGATAAATATAATCATAATAAAGGTTATCGTTATATGAATCCAATAGCGTATGAACATTTTAAAGAAATGGTTGATGCGGCTGCTTTAGATAATATAACCTTATATAATATTTCCGCATATCGTAGTTATGATACCCAAAAGATATTGTATAACAATTATGTGGCTAGAGATGGCAAAGAAGCTGCGGATACTTTCTCCGCTCGAGCAGGATATTCCGAACATCAAACCGGTTTAGCTTCAGATATTAATACTTCTTCATCAAGTGCGCATTTTGAAAATTCAAAAGAATACTCCTGGTTACAAGAAAACTCCTATAAATATGGTTTTATCTTAAGATATCCCAAAGATAAAGAATATATAACGGGTTATAAATATGAACCTTGGCATTATCGTTATGTAGGGGAAGAAGTTGCCAAATATATTCATGAAACCGGCATAACTTATGAAGAATATTATGCTTTCTTTATCAAAAATAAATAAAACTTATCAGCAATGGTAACAGGATAAACGCATGAGTTTTTGAAATTCATGCTTTTTTCATGTATAATGTAGAAAAGGATAAAGGGAATATGAGTA
>CANQHT010000120.1 GCA_947623705.1 uncultured Bacilli bacterium | reverse complement strand
AAGTTAATGCAATACTTATTCTCATAGTAAATGCAACCAATACTATAAAAGTTGCTTTTACTTTGAGAATTAAGATTATGCCACTATTTTTTTGAATTATTTGACAGATAGTAGATAATTTGTTAAAATAGTAGCCGTTCAAAAGAAAGGGGTAGATTATGAGTCAAAGAGACCGAAAATTAAAATGTTTAAAAGAAGAAAAAGTAAGAGTTATCATTAATGTTGCTTTATGTGGAGCAGTTGGTTTAGGAGTTCCACTTATTAATTATTTTACTATGACATTTTCTCTAGGAACGTCAAAAATAATTTTTTTAATTAGTGCTTTAGTAGGATTATTACAAGGTTCTGAGTTACCTTTAATTAATCAAGATATATTTGATGCAACTTATGATTTAGATGAAGATGATTCTGATGAACCAGAAGAATTAAAAATAATTAAAGATGAAATGCAAAGATTAGAAGAACAAGAAAGACTAGAAGAACTTGAAGAAGACAAAAAATATGAATTAGATAATATTGTTAATGAAGTAAAACAATTTGATTCTATAGATGACTTAGATGGATGGCGTACTTTTATACCTACAACATATAAGGATGAAAACATTTTATTAGAAGTTGAAACTAAAGGTCAAAGTAGAACTTTAAAAAAGAGATAAAAAGTCTCTTTTTTTATATTTATGTAGAATTCTACATAATTGTATAATAGGAAAGATTTTAAAAAACTATCCGTAGGTAAGTAAAAAAAATTATGCTTTTTCTTTTGTCAAATTTTTGTCAATTCAAAAATTTTTTTAATTTTTTTGAGTTAAATTATTTACTTTCTACTAGTCAGATGGTAAAATAGTGGTAAGCAGTGGTTAATAGTGGCAGAAAGTGGGTGATATAAATGTTCATGGGTGAATATCATCATAATATTGATGAAAAAGGCCGGATTGTTTTACCGGGAAAATTCCGGGAAGATAGAACAAAAATCATTGTTACTCGTGGTCTTGAAAAATGTCTTTACTTATATACAGTAGAGGATTGGGAAAAAGTAGTTAATAAACTTAATACTTTACCATTTACGAAGAAAGATGCCCGGACATTTATGCGTTCATTTTTTGCAGGAGCCTCTGTATGCGAATTCGACAAAATGGGTCGAATCAATATTACCTCCCCATTGGTTAGCTACGCCGGTTTAACGAAAGAGTGCGTTGTAATCGGCGTAAATGACCGTATTGAAATATGGGATGAAACTTTATTTAATAATTATATGAATGAAAATTCTAAAGAACTAGAAAACATTGCTGAACATTTATTTGAGGTATCTAATGAAACATTATAGTGTCATGCTTAAAGAAGTAATTGATGCTTTAAATATTAAACCTACTGGTATTTATGTTGATGCCACTTTAGGATATGCCGGAATGAGTAAAGAAATATTAAAAAGATTAAATAAAGATGGTTTGTTAATTGGAATTGATCAAGATAAAGAAGCTAGAGAATATTCAGATAAAGAATTACAAAAGATTGGTTCTAATTATAAAATACTACCCATTAATTTTAAAGATTTAAAGAAGTCTTTAACGGAATTAAATATTCCTAAAATTGATGGTATTATCTTTGACTTAGGTTTTTCATCACCCCAAATAGATGATGAGGCACGGGGATTTTCTTTTATGAAAGATGCTCCTTTAGATATGCGGATGAATTTAGATAATAAGATTACAGCCAAAGATATTGTCAATAATTTTAAGGAAGAAGAATTAGTTGATTGTTTCTTTAAATACGGGGAAGAAAAACTAGCCAAAGTTATAAGTAAAGGAATTATAAGAGCAAGAAGTACCAAACAAATTACCACAACTTTAGAATTAGTCGAAATCATTAAAAAGAGTGTGGGAGCTAATTACTTTTATAAAGAGCATCCGGAAAGAAAAATATTTCAAGCCTTAAGGATTATGGTTAATGATGAAATAAATGTGTTAGAAAGTGTTCTACCTGATGCCATTAATTTACTTAATAAAGAAGGAAGAATAGCGGTAATAACTTTTCATTCCTTAGAAGACCGGGTAGTTAAAAAAATATTTAAAAAATATAGTGAAGTTGATGAATTAGTTAAAGGGTTACCAATTATACCTGATGAATATAAGCCTTTGATTAAATTAGTTAATAAAAAACCAATTTTGCCAAGTGAATCTGAACTAAAAGAAAACAGTCGGAGTCATAGTGCGAAATTAAGAGTAGCGGAAAGGATATGATAAAATGAGCAAAGCAAAAAAGAAAAGATACAAATTATTAAAGCATGAAAAACTCATGTATGTTATTTTACTTGTTTTATTAATGTCTATTCCAATGATTAATATTTTTACCAAAGCTCTTTTAAGTCAAACAAATATTGCAACAGAAAAATTAAAAAGTAAAATTGAAAAACAAGAGAGTAGTAATGAAAGTTTAGAAATGCAAATTAATGAGTTAGTCAGTATGGAAAATATTCAAAAAGTTGCAGAAAGATATGGTTTGTCTTATAATAGTGATAACATTGTTAATGGAAAATA
>CANQHT010000119.1 GCA_947623705.1 uncultured Bacilli bacterium | reverse complement strand
TATTTAAAATGTAAGAACCACTTGATAAATGACCTGAATAAACACGGAAGAATGCTAAACGACCTACATATGGGTCAGTCATAATTTTGAAGGCCATAGCGGTAAATGGTTCAGAATCACTTGGATGTCTTTTTACTAAATTACCTTTTTCATCAGTACAGTCAATAGCTTCAACATCAGTTGGTGCAGGCATGTAATCTATTACTGCATCAAGTGCTAACTTAACACCTGTATTAGATAATGCACTACCACATAGTACTGGGAAGAATTCAGCAGCTAAAACACCTTTTCTAATTGCTCCTTTAATTTCTGGAACAGTTAGTTCTTCACCATTTAAATATTTTTCCATTAATTCATCATCAAACTCAACAGCTTTTTCAATTAATTCTAATCTCTTAGTAGCTACTAAGTCTTTTAAATCTTCTGGAATAGGAATTTCTTTATAATTTTCATGTTCATCAGTACGATCAAAAGTATAAGCCTTTTGTTCAATTAAATCGACAATACCATGAAAATCATTTTCCGCTCCAATAGGCCATTGAATAGGAGCATAATTAACACCTAATCTCTTACCTATAGTATCTAATGAGAATTCAAAATCCGCACCAAGTTTATCCATTTTATTAACAAATATCATTCTTGGAACTTTATATTCTGTAGCTTGACGCCATACAGTTTCTGATTGAGGTTCAACCCCGGCATTACCATCAAGTAAACAAATTGAACCATCAAGTACTCTTAAACTTCTTTGAACTTCAACAGTAAAGTCAACGTGACCCGGGGTATCGATAATATTTAAACGATATCCTTTCCAGTGCGCAGTAGTAGCTGCACTAGTAATTGTGATACCACGTTCCTTTTCTTGTTCCATCCAATCCATTTGGGATTCACCATCGTGAGTCTCCCCTATTTTATGTGTAATACCAGTATGGAATAAAACTCTTTCTGTAAAAGTTGTTTTACCGGCATCAATGTGTGCCATTATACCAATATTACGAACTTTATCAATTGTAACATCTCTTGCCATACTTATTACCATCTATAATGAGCAAATGCTTTATTAGCTTCAGCCATTTTGTGAGTATCTTCGCGTTTTTTAACAGCGCCACCTTCACCATTACTAGCATCAATAATTTCATTTGCTAAATTTATAGCCATGCCCTTTCCATTTCTTAATTTTGCATAATTAACTAACCATCTAAGTGCTAAAGTTTGTGCTCTTTCATCACTAACTTCCATTGGAACTTGATAGTTAGAACCACCAACACGACGAGATTTAACTTCTAGTGCTGGACTAATATTTTTTAATGCTTCAGCATATACATCCATAGCAGGTTTACCAGTTTGTTTTTCTACTATTTCAAATGCTTCATATAATATTTTTTGCGCAGTTCCTTTTTTACCATCTAACATAATTGCATTAATAAGTTTAGTAACAACTTTAGAATTATATATAGGATCTGGTAAAACATCTCTTTTGACTGCTCTTCTTTTACGCATTATTATTCCTCCTTTTCTTTAATTTTTATTTATTATTTACTTTTTTTAGTTCCGTATCTACTACGGCCTTGTTTACGATTTTCTACGCCATGAGTATCTAATGTACCACGAACAATATGATAACGAACACCGATTAAGTCTTTTACACGACCACCACGAACAAGTACAACGCTGTGTTCTTGTAAGTTATGTCCTTCACCAGGAATGTAAGCATCGATTTCTTTACCGTTAGAAAGTCTAACACGAGCATATTTACGAAGTGCTGAGTTAGGTTTCTTTGGGGTTTTAGTTCCGACACGAGTACAAACTCCTCTTTTTTGTGGACTTTTAACATCAGTTTGTTTTCTTTCTAGAGTATTAAATCCAACATTAAGTACTGGACTTTTACTTTTCTTTGTTTTCTTTTGACGATTCTTTTTAACTAATTGATTTATTGTTGGCATAATTTTCTCCTTTCTATTAACACGAACCCAAGTGTGTCAAAATTCTTTTTAAATTAAGTTCTACTAAGGTAGAACCTAATCAAAATGCGTTAATACTATATCATTTTATTATATGATTTGTCAACATTTTTTAGACAATTTTAGTAATTTGCTGTTTCATACTTTGGACAAGATATAAAAGCACTGTAATATTTAGTACCATTACTATTCATAACACTGACATATCCAGAGCAACTATTTCCTTCATTATCCCTTAAACTATCCAAGTAATTTTTATCTTTCAAGGTTGTTGCACTAATTCTTAATTCATTTTGTACGGAAATATTTTCTTTTCTAACATATTCTTTTGTGGCATCTTCTAATTTATTTTCTAAATCCACATATTGTCTATTAAGATTAGAACTTTCAAATGAACCATACAATTTAGATATAAAAAAGACCGCGACTAAAAGCGCTATTAACAAGCCACCACTAAGAAGTAACATTTCCATTGTTCCCCAGCCTTTACTATTTAATTTCATTAAAACCACCCTAACTTATTTATTTTGAGGTACTTTATCTCTTACCCCTATAAATATATGGCCAAACTCTTTACCATATAACGAAGTTCTCTCATAAAT
>CANQHT010000118.1 GCA_947623705.1 uncultured Bacilli bacterium | reverse complement strand
GGGATTATTTTACTTAAAGGAGAAAAATTAGAAATTGTTAAATTAGATACGCACGATGGTAATGTTAAAATTAAAGGGCATTTAAATAGTTTTGCTTATATTGAAAATGTTAAAAAGAATAAAGAAGAAAGTTTACTTTCCAAGTTATTTAAATAATGGATAGTAATTTACAGTTGATATCGTTTTTAGTATCTTTTTTCTATGGGATATTATTTTATTTTTTAACTGAATTAAATTTTAAATTAATCAAAGATTTAAAGTTAATAATTAAGCATTTATTAACATTTATTTATGTTTTAGATATGACAATTATCTATGTAATTATATTTTATAAGTTAAATCATGGATATTTTCATATCTATTTTATAATGATGGTTATAATAGGGTTTATCACGGGTTATTTTCTAAATAGTAAATTGTTAAGTAAAATTCGTGTCAAACGACATTTTTAGAATTGCAAATTTAATTAATGTGTGCTAGTATTTCTTTAGAATAATTATGAAAGGAAATTTTAAATGCACACTAAAAAAGAAAAATTACGTTTATTTTTAATAACTGTAACAATATTATCTTTGTTAACTTTTTTAGTTGGCAGTGTATATAAAGATTGGCAACAAATAATGCACAATCGAAAAGAAGAAAATGAACTGGCATTAAAATATGAATCTTTATTAGAAGAAGAAGAAAAATTAAATGCCGAGATTACTAAACTAGGTGATGATAGTTATTTGGCTAGATATGCTAAAGAAAAATTCTTGTTATCAGCACCTGGGGATACTTTAATTAAGAATGATAAATAAATTGATTAGCACTCTTCGGAGTGTTTTTTCTTGACTTTCGGGGGGGGGTAGTTTATACTAAAAACATAGGATAGAAGGTATGTCTTATGAAGAAAAAATATATATTAATTTTAGGAATAATTATAGGAATGATAATATCAGCGGGAGGAGTGTATGCCGCTGAGACAATAATTGAAAGTATAAATGTATCTTATGATAATAGTTCAAGTGGAGGTAAATATACAACAGTACAAGAATCAATTGATGAATTATATGAAAAATCTGGATTATTAAAGAATAAATGGGTAGATCCTATATTAAATGGAGCAGATCCCGTATTAGAAGTTGAAGGAAGTAAAAAGAAATTAATACCAATAACAATAGATGATGATGGAACAGTGCATTATGCTAATTTAAAAACTAAATGGTACAATTATGCTAAAAAAGAATGGGCAAATGCTGTAATTCTTGTCGATAAGAAGAAAGATGCTTATTCAACTGGCGATATCATAAACGAAAATGATATCGAAAGTTATTTTGTATGGATACCAAGATATAGTTATAAAATATGGGATATGGGAGAGTATACAACTGCTCCAAGATTAAAAGATTCTTTAACAGATACTAATTATGAAACATCACCCCAAAATGCCTTTAATAGATCAAGAATAATTGATATAAAATTTGGTGATTTTAAAACAAATCCGAAAATGGCAGAAACATCAGCAAAAATAGATAGTTATTATACTCATCCAGCATTTACTCTAGGAGGCAAAGATTTAAATGGTATTTGGGTAGGTAAATTTGAAACAGGATATAACCAAGATGGAGATAATGGAGATTCATTTACAATAGATTCTAATTGGTCAACAGTTGGAGCCGAAAAAAATGAAAATAAAAGTACAAGAGTAATAGTAAAACCAAATGTCTACTCTTGGCGAAATAATACAGTCAAAAATATGTTTTTATCAGCATTTAATTATGATAGAACATTAGAAAGTCATATGATGAAGAACACTGAGTGGGGTGCAGTAGCATACCTTTCACATTCAGTCTATGGATTAGGAGGAGAGGTAAATATTAATAACAACCAAAGTTATGTAACAGGATATGGTGCTGCTGGTGGTACCAAACAAGATACAATACCTGGTACAACTGGAGCCACAGCCCCAACAAAAAACACAGATATTACTCAGTCTTATAATACATTAGCAGGCAACCTAGCAAGTACAACAGGTAATATAACGGGTGTGTATGACATGCGTGGAGGAGCATTGGAATACATGGCCTCGTATGTTAGTGGTCAAGTTGGAAAAAGTGGATTTACAGATGATACAGAACTTACAACCACTTACAAAGATTATGTTGATGCATATAGTGCCGATAGTGAAAAAACCACTTATAATAAAAGAATCCTAGGTGATGCGACTGGGGAAATGGGACCATTTTATCAATACTTTGATGGCGATGGAACAGAAGGAATGAATCAAACTCCTGGAAAATTAAGAAATCATAGTGCATGGTACGTCGACAGTTCGAGCTTTGTTGACTTTGACAATTCATGGTTCATTCGAGGGGGCCATTTGAGCGATGGTGGTCTTGCCGGTCAGTTCTACTTCCTTAGATCCCCTGGTGGCGTAGAAGCAGCCTATGGTTCCCGCCTTGTTCTTGCCACAAAGTAAATAATATTAATCTAAAAAAGACACACTAATTTGTGTGTTTTTCTGTGCTTACATGGGGTCGTCGTCGCTTACATTATTATTTCATCAATAAGTCCATATTCTAAAGCTTCTTCCGGACTCATAAAGTTATC
>CANQHT010000117.1 GCA_947623705.1 uncultured Bacilli bacterium | reverse complement strand
ATTACTAAAATATTCTTTAAAATGTAAATTTTTCATCTCTATATTATATTTTAGTAATTAAAGATAAATGCTAAACTTTATAATAAAAAAGAAAGACTAACCTTGTAATCTTTCTTTTACCATATTACTTACTTTAGACATATCAGCATTTTTTAATTTTTCAGAAACATATTTCATAATACGACCCATATCTTTCATACTAGTTGGATTAAGTTCAGTAAAAGCCGCATCGATTGTCTTACTAATTTCTTCTTCACTAGCTTCTTCAGGTAAGTAAGCATTTATAATAGCGATTTCTTCTTTTAGACTCTCAACAGTTTCCATTTTATTTAAAGATTCATATTCTTTAATGGAATCATTTCTTTGTTTAACTTGTCTTTTTAAAACACTAGTTACAACTTCATCAATTAATTCACATTTATTATTAATGGCTTCTAATTGCAAAGCACTCTTCATCATTCTTAAAACGGATAACTTAAATTTGTCGCCACTTTTTAAAGAATCCTTTAAATCATTATTAATTTGTTCAAACATTTTTTAGCCTCCTTAATTATGATTTCTTTTATGAGAATTTTTAATTCCTTCTTCTTTCTTAATTCTTCTTTCAACTCCTGGTTTAACATGGAATTTTTTCTTTTTAAGTTCAGAAGGGACACCACTTCTAGCTACTTTAACTTTGAATTTTTTTAAAGCACTATCAATGTTACCATTTTGGACAACAACCTTTGTCAATTAATTCGCCCTCCCTTCATTTAACTAGCCATATTATACCACTTACCTTTGTATTTGACAACCAAAAATAAAGTTTCTGTCAAATAACTGCTTAACAATATCTACCAGTAACAATCCGTCTAATACTAGAACCAAAAGATTGACCTAAATTGTAGACTAATTCAACTGCTCTTGATATAGCATTTAAAAGTTGACTAGATAAACTAGCACCACCTTGAACACAGATTAATTCTTCATTACTTAAATTCATTCTCTTACTCCTTTCCTACTTTTTTTGTCTGCAAGCCGTTGGATTGGTTATGCCATCAATAACCCCGATAATAAAAGTTACCGCAGCTCCCACGGCAATCCAAAATCCAATACCGCCACCTTTTACTTCTAACATTTCATCATTATTTAATACTTCCATTTCTATTACCTCCTCTACTTAAATAATTCAAAAATATACTTTATTAATTTTTCTTTATCATAACAAAGCGTTACTTCACCAACTTCATTATCATAAAATTTTTTATCAACAGTTAACCATAAGTTTAGATAAATATTATTGTCAATAACTTCATAATTATTAACATACACACTTTGATAACTTACTTTAGTACCATTAAAGATTAAAGTATTATTCTTACGAATTTTATCAGAGAGTTCATTATTTATATTTATTTTTAATACTTCATCTTCATAGATACCATAAGTAGTTATTTTTTTACTAACAGAAATAAATAAGGAACTAATTAAAAAACTAATTGTTGTGATACTCACTAAAATAATTATTAAATAGTACTTCCGTTGTTTTAAGTTTTTTAATCTTTCATAATTTGTTATATATGTCCGCATTATTTACCTCCAATTGTGATAATGTTTTCAAAATTTCTTGTTTGATTTTTATGAGAAATATAGATGATTGTTTTATCTTTAAAATAGGTGCGAATATTTTTGATAATTTTGCTTTCTAATTTACTATCAACTTCACTTAAAGCTTCATCTAAAATTAAAATGTTGGCTTTCTTAAGTAAGGCTCTAGCTAAAATAATTCTTTGGGCTTCCCCACCAGATATATTTTGCCTGCTACTTTCAATTAAAGAGTTATATCTTAAAGGTTTCTTTTTAACAATACTTTCAATTTCACAAATTTTTAAAATATCTTTTAAATAATCTTGATTAACATCTCGATCTAAAAGGATATTATCTAAGATAGTTCCTGTTATGAGTTCTTCATTTTGCGAAACATACAAAATATTGTCCCGAATATCACTTAAAGATAAATCTTTAGTATTAACCCCATCAATTAAAATATTTCCCGAATTCAAATTAAATTCTTTGTAGATAAGTTTACATATAGTACTTTTACCTTGCCCCGATGCCCCATTTAATAATGTATGTTCTTTATTTTTAATAACTAAATTTAAGTCTTTAAAAATATAATCATAATTATTATAAGAAAAACTAGCGTTTTCAAAGACTATATCCCCATCTAAATTAACTTTACTTTCATTTATATCTTCTCTTTCAATATTGATAAATTCCGTTATTTTAGCAAATGAGGCTTTAATATAATTATATTTCGGCATAACACTTACAATATTTTTAACTGGCTCTAAACAATATGATAAAATAAGATTAAAAGTAAATAAGTCAATTATGGATAAACTACCTTGAATAATTTTCGTAAAACCATAAGAATTAATTAGCAAGAAACATAATTCTAAAATAAAGTCTTTACCTAAAGTGATTTTATTAAAAGAAGAAGTAAACTTATAATTATTATGCAAAAACTTAGCTAAAACACCCTCTAATCTATTAAGCATTATTTCAATAATATTTAAGTTTTTTATACTTTCTAAAGCTGCGATATCTTCCACAATCACACTATTAAAATCTGTTTGATAAGAAATATTTTCTAAAACTTTTTTATAAATTAATTTGCTCGTTAAAATTCCATATAAAGCATAGATAAGAATAAATATGATTAAAATTAGGAATAACTGCCAATTAATAAATATTAAGATAACCATTGATAAAAGCATCATCACACTATCCAAAAGACAAGACACTAA
>CANQHT010000116.1 GCA_947623705.1 uncultured Bacilli bacterium | reverse complement strand
TAGTAGTATCTATTTTAATTGCGTACCGTTATGGAAGGAAGATATTTAAAAATTCCATTATTAAAAATTATGGGGAAAGGATTTAATTATGATAAAGTTAGAAAATGTCAATAAATATTTTAATAAACATAAGAAAAATGAGATTCATGTTATCAATAATACTTCGCTAAATTTTCCCAAAACCGGTTTAATTGCGATCTTAGGGCCTTCTGGTTGTGGTAAAACAACCCTTTTAAACACTATTGGGGGTTTAGATAATGTTTCAAGTGGGCATATTTATGTGGATGGGGAAAGAATAACTAAAGTATTTTCCCATAAGATTGATGAAATAAGAAATTTAAAAATTGGTTATATTTTTCAAGATTATAAATTAGTTGATAATATGTCTGTTTTTGATAATGTTGCTTTATCATTAAAGTTAATTGGTCTAAAAGATAAGAAAAAAATTGAAGAAAGAGTTATGTATACTTTAGAAAAAGTAAATATGGCAAGGTATAAAAATAGACCCGCTAGTATGCTTTCGGGTGGGGAAAGACAAAGAGTAGGAATTGCAAGAGCCTTAGTTAAGAATCCGAAAATTATTATTGCTGATGAACCAACCGGTAACTTAGATAGTAAAAATAGTTTAGAAGTTATGAATATTATTAAAGGAATTAGTGAAAAATATTTAGTTATTTTAGTTACCCATGAAGAAGAATTAGCCAGATTCTATGCTTCAAGAATAGTTGAACTTAAAGATGGGGTAGTTACTAATGATTATGAAAATAAACACGATAATTCGCTAAATTATGAAATTGAAAATCAAATTTATTTAAAAGAATTTAAAGATATTAAAAAGATTAAAAAAGATAATTTAAATATTGATGTTTATAGAGATAATGCTGAAGATTTAGATATTAAAGTAGTCTTTAAAAATGGGAATATTTATATTGCTACAAGTGATGATAAAAAAATTGAAGTAGTTGAAAGTAATTCTAATATTGAACTTATTGATGACTATAAAAAAGAAAAGAAAATAGATAATATTAATACGGATTTTGATATGTCTAGTTTAGAAGATGCTAATTTTCATCCGAAATATAGTAGTATCTTTAAGTTAGGATCATTTATCTCTTATGGCTTTAAGAAAATATTAGATTATCCTATTCTTAAGAAAATCTTATTATTTGGGTTTATTCTAACTGGTATGTTTATCTTTTATGCCACATCTTCTATTTGTGCTACTTTAAAGATTGATGATGCCGACTTTATTACAATGAATAAAAATTATTTAACAATTAGTAATACCAAAATAAGTGTTAATGATTATTTAAATTATGAAAAGAATCAAGATACATTATATCTTTTACCTAGTGATAGTTTAGTAAACTTTAAAATTTTCTTTGATAAATATTTACAAACTAGTGATACTAATTATGTTTTTAGTGGTTCTTTAGTTAGTAGTGATGAACTTACTAGTGAGGCATTATTAATGGGTAGAGGAGTTCAAGATGATTATGAAATAGTAGTTGATAAAATGGTTTTAGAGAGTGTTTCCGATAGTAATAATGCGAAAATGGCTGGATTTACGAACTTAGAAGATTTTCTTAATCATGAGGTTTATTTAGATAACTTAAAACCATTTAAAATAGTAGGTATTAGTGATACATCTGAACCATCTATCTATGCCAAAAATAATATGTTTATAAATATTATTGCTAATAGTAGTAATCAAAATGAAGATTATTATATGGAAGATAATATGGCTAATAAATTATTAGATTATGATTTATTTAAAGATAATATAAGTATTACTAAGGGTAGCATTCCAAATAATGATTACGAAGTATTAGTCCCATTCTATAATGAACTAGATATGCCAATAAATAAAACTATTGATACTAAAGTTAATGGTAAAAAATTAAAAGTAGTCGGGTATTATGAAGTTAAAAATGATGATTCTATAACGGGTTATTTTGTCAATAATAATACAATTAAATATGATTTAATAAGTAACTCTAATAGTTATAGTGTTTATACCCATAATAAAGATGAGGCTTTAAATTATTATCGCAATAATAATGTTCATATTGAAGATTCTTATGATTTTGCTAAAGATAATTATTTAGATAGTCAAAAAGAAAGTATAAGAAATACTTTAACAATTTCTTTAGTTGTGTTAGTTATATCTTTAATTGAAATTATGTTAATGATTCGTTCATCTTTCTTATCAAGAATAAAAGAAGTAGGTATTTATAGAGCTATAGGTATTAAGAAAAGTGATATTTATAAAATGTTTGCCGGTGAAATATTAGCTATAACAATGACCGCTAGTTTATTTGGTATTTTAGTTATGAGTTATATATTGTATTGTTTAAGTAGTGTTTCATATATTGGTAATATGTATATCGTTAATATATTTACAATTTTAATTAGTATTGCTTTAGTTATAATCTTCAACTTAATTGTGGGATTATTACCAGTATATAATACGATTAGAAAGACACCGGCATCCATCTTAGCAAGATACGATGTAGATTAAAATTAAAACATTATGAGATTATTCTTGTAATGTTTTTTTGTTTACACTTTTGTGTAAAAATTGCGATATTTTTGGATAAATTGAGCTCCAAACCTTGATTTCGGGGGGGGGAATACTATAATAAAGATAGATAGGTAAAATTTGTGTCAAGAATAAGACAAAGGAGTAGAAAGTAATTTAGTTAGTATGATATACTTAATACGTATAAAAGAATATTTGCTTATCTATTGTTTATACTAAAAGAAGGAGTAGTTGCATATGAATAAACAAAATAAAATATCACT
>CANQHT010000115.1 GCA_947623705.1 uncultured Bacilli bacterium | reverse complement strand
AAAGTTATTCGATTTCTTAACCAATTGCGTATTATATCATCAGATTTTGAATTTCCTTCTTTATATTTACCAAAATCGGAAATACAAATATAATCATTATCGTTTAGTTTTGTTACATTAACTTTTATGTTTTGAACTTCTAATATTTTATTAGACATATATTCACCTCCTAATTTCAATCAAACATATTTCAAACATTGACTTTTTCTTTCACTAGAGTTTCGTCGGAAATTCCGACGGTGTTATCTTAATTGTATCACATCTAAAGCAGTTACCGAGGAATTCTCGACAACTAAATTAACATCTAATTAATGATTTCCTTGAATGAAATTTATACGATATCCTACATAAATAATGGCATCTAAATTATAAATTTCGGTAACATATTTTTTATTATCATCGGCAGTTATTTCCATTTTGGAACATACTGAATTTCTATCCAATTCATTTTCATTAAATATATTATTTAGGTGCTTAGTAATTGCTGGCCTTTGAACATCAAATAATTCGGCCATTGCCTTTTGAGTCATCCAAAGGGTTTCATTTTCATATCTTACTTCTATACCTTTATCTTTTTCTTGAACTTCAAAAGTAATAAATTCTTCCGCACTACTTCTTATCATTAAATCATGTGCCATTATTTCATCTCCATTCTAATATGCATTTTAAAATTTTGACTTGTTAATTTTAACAAGCCAATTTATATATATTTTACTTAATAGTATTATAGCATTTTTATTATTACTTCGGTATGTTTTTTTAATATTTATTTATCAAATAAAACCATACCAGCCCCAAGGCCAGCATCTATTCTTTTGACAAAACCAAATTTTTCATAAAATGATTCTTTTCCTTTAGAGGCTCCTAAATAGACTCTTAAACTGGGATTATCTTTTTTTAATTCTTTTACCTTTTCTAATAACTTATTCATAATCATTGTCCCAATTTTTTTGGCTTGATATTCTGGTCTAACCATTACATCTTGAATATATAAAAAACATATTGTATCTCCGATTAATCTGCCAAAACCAATTATTTTATCTTTATCATAAACACTTATAGAATAAAAGGTATTATCTAAAGCAATTTTCGAAATTCTATTATCATAGGCACCCCAACCTACGGCATCATATAAAGAATTAAATTCTTCAACATTTTTATTATTTTCTTTAATATTTATTTGCATACTACCTCCACATATTAAAAAAAGTTAAACATACTATTTAACTTTACCAAAACGATTAAAAGGATATATTACAATACCTACTGTTCCTTCAATTTCGTCCTTTTTGATTACTCCTAAAATCCGACTATCTAAAGATATGGTACGATTATCCCCCATTAAAAAGTATTCATCATCACCTAAAGTATATTTATGAAAATCTTCCGTAATACCTGAGGCATACTTATCAGTAATAACTTTATCATTAATATATAATTTACCATCAATATACTCAATTGTTTCGTTAGGAAGACCAATAACTCTTTTAATTAAATTATCGCCTTCTACATTTTTATTAACGACAACAATATCAAATCTCTCATAACTTTGATCATACTTTTTTAAAATCATTAACTCATTACCTTTTAATGTCGGTACCATACTTTCGCCTTGCACCATTATTGGGGTAAATAAAAATGTTCTAATAACGATCACTGTTAAAATAATTACTAAATAAGGAATTAATTCTTTAATTATTTTCATACTAGTCCTCCTTAAAATAAAAGAATTAAGGTTAATTACCTTAATTTCTTTCTTTAACCTTATATTCTTTACGCATTTTTTTAATAAAGTTAAGTTTACTTCTTCTAACCATACCCTTTTTAACAACGGTGATCTTATCAATAGTTGGAGCATTAACTGGGAATATTCTGGTTACCCCAATACCATTTGAAGTTTTACGAACTGAAAAAGTTTCAGATACACTGCCACCTTTTTTAGCAATTACTAAACCTTCAAAAGCTTGGATTCTTTCTTTCTTTCCTTCTTTTACCCAAACATCAACACGAACTGTGTCTCCTACACGAAATTCAGGAATATCTTTGCGTATATGGCGTTCATTAATTTTATCGACTAAATTGGCCATCTCATACACTTCCTTTCTAATAATAAATTTTACCTGTAATCATTAAGTAACTTGTTTATTTAAGCGGATTACATACCCTTTGGGTTCGTAAAAGATTATAGCATAACTTTAAATATTACGCAAGTACTTTACTTCGTTAATCTTTTATATTTACTTCTAGTTAATTTCATATAAATATCATCTATTTTATAACCATTTTTTTGACCAACATTTTTATCTATTTGATAGACTTCAAAACCTAATTTTTCATATAAATGTTTTCCCTTTAAATTATTAGAATAATAACTTAATAATACTTCTTCTAAATTTAATTTTTCAAAAGCATATTTTATTACACTCTTTAAGGCTTCATAACCATAATGTTTATTTTGCTCATCTTCTGTTATACAAATACCTAATTCTACATTTTTTATATTTAAATGCATAAGTTCAATATTACCAATAAATTCATTCGTATTTTTATCTAGCATTGTAAATATTAAGGCTTTATTATTTAATTTTTCTTGAATCCATTTTTCTTCATCTTCATAAGTAAATACTCGATCCTTTAATGTTATATATTGACTAACAACCGGATTATTAACCATTTTTAAATAATCTTCTATATAATCTTTGGAAACTTTGACATATTTAATACGTTCACCATCTAAATTAATTTCCTTTAATACTTTATCTAAATTCATTATTTCGACCTTTTTATCTACTTTTACCTTTTTTAGGTATCACTAATTTACTTTCTAAAAATTCTAACATCTTTAAATATCTATGCAA
>CANQHT010000114.1 GCA_947623705.1 uncultured Bacilli bacterium | reverse complement strand
TTTTTTAGGTCTATCATTTGGTCCTAAAGTAGTATCACCATCTCTTGTAAGTGAAGCATCTATTCCTAAATCTTTTAATCTATCATAAATATATTTACTTATTTTTAATGTATAATCTTTTTCAGTTATGCCATTGGCAATAGTGCCTGGATCATCCCCACCGTGTCCAGCATCAATTACGACCTTTTTTGTTGCTCTTTCATCCATAGTTTATCACCTAATATAAAGTATGTTTATTTACCTATTTGGTGAAAGTTTTATAAAGTTAATTTTTAACAAATAACTTTCTTATCATTTATATTCCATATCTTTTCTAACTATTTTAAATTTAATTCCACTATTTAAAGTAACTATAGAATTAACTTCATTAGCATAAACTTTCTTTACAACTTCAGCATCAGGATTAATATTTTTGTCAACTACCCCGCAACAAGATTGTCGGGGCTTGATAAGGGCTCATCACTAAAGTATAGTTGTTCATATTTATCTTTACCTTGATTTTTTACATATTCACGAATAACACTTTCTGATCCATGTTTTCCTACAGACTCAATCCAATATCCATCAGACCAAAACTCACCACCCCATAATTTCTTTTTTACTTCAGGATTTAGTTTAAATATCATTCTCGCTGTTGTACTTTTTATTGTTCGTACTGTCTGACTTATTGCATAATTTGGTGTTGTTTGTATTAACATATGAACATGATTCTCATCTGTTCCTATTTCTATAAAAGTCATATCTGGATATCGTTCTTGCAAATCCATACACACATTTACTAATGTTGTTGTTACTTCATCTGTTAATACATTTCTTCTATATTTCACACTACAAACTAAATGATACAATAACATTGATTTACTATGCGATTTATGCACATATCTTCCCATTTTTCATCACATTGTTATTATATCAATTTATATTCCGCGCAGCAAGACTGCGGGGCTTGAGACCCACAATTTAAGTCCGCGAAACTTCGTACTAATTTTAATGATAACCGCCAAATTTTATTTAGTTTGATTATATATGTTTCATTTGGCGACAATATCATTTAAAATTAGTATCTTCGTAACGTGACCTTAAATTGGTGTCAAGAAAACTACACACAACGACTTTCAATTTCACTATATTCTCTTTTTGAAATTGGTAAAGCGTATTTTAACCTGCGATCAAGACTTACTGAATTAATTATATTATCCCCCATTTCCGCGGGACTTGGAGCATAAAAAGGTTGCTTATTAAATAAATCTAAAAAACCAATGGCTTGAAAATATTCAATGGTTGGTGCATTAATACCCCAAATATGCTTTTTATAATCATCAAGTAATACTTGAAATAACCTAATTTTTAAGTAATACATAATGTTTTTAGCTTCATTCATATTCTTGGCGACATTTAGTACTTCCATCATGGCGTAATATTGAGCTAAGTGATCAATTGGGGAAAAATTTGGAACTTTTTTTGAAATACTTGATTGATATTTTTCCCATAACGTATACATACTACTTGGAATAATACTAGCAAATTTATTCGAAAATATAATATTATGTAATAAATTAGCTCTAAAATTAGCTCTAACAATTAACGCTTCTAAATTTTCATCATTAGAACTAGCTATTTTCCATTGTTCGACTTTTTCAAATTCTAGTAAAATTCGATATAAAATATCTAAAATATTAATTAAAGCATATTCTTGATGTGAAAAGCCTTTAAAATTGGGACCTATAATAGATGCATTATCTTCTAAAGAAACTGGATGCATAACTAAAGCTTTACTAGGAAAATCATAAGTCAAAATTCGTTCATTATTAGCTAAAGTTTCCTCCAAATTAAAAGATTTGATATAACCTTCTAAGTGTTTATTTTTAGCAATAATAGCACACATATTAGCAATATCATTAAATGTAATACTCTTTTTCGTATTTAAAATATTCGTAATATAATTACTCAATTGGTTAGTCATAAAAAAACCCCCTTTTTTTGTTGGGAGTTATTATAGCATATTTTTTTTATTTGTCAAATCAAGGTAGTTATTTTTAAAATTCACAACTGCCAGGAGTCCGTGGAAATGGGATTACATCGCGGATATTATCGACTCCAGTAAGGTAAATAACTAGTCTTTCAAATCCCATACCAAAGCCGGAATGGAAACAACCACCATATCTTCGTAAATTACAGAACCAATCGACGGTATCGACATCAACACCAAAAGTTTTAGCCCGTTCGATTAATTTATCATAGTCATCTTCCCGTTGGGAACCACCCATAAGTTCCCCTGCCCCGGGAACTTCTAAATCCACAGCTGCTACCGTTTTATTGTCATCGTTAAGTTTCATATACCAAGCTTTAATGTCTTTAGGCCAATTGGTAACAAATACTGGTCCATTAAAGTATTCAGTTATATATCTTTCATGTTCTTTAGCAATATCACCTTCGTAATCAGGCGTAAATTCCCATTTAACATCGGCATTTTTTAAAATATCAATTACATCATGATGGCTAATTCGCGTAAACGTAGAATTAACTAGCTTCGTTAATTTATCAATTAAGCCATTTTCGACGAATTTATCACAAAATTCAATTTCTTTTTGACAATGTTTTAAGCAGTAATTTACCACATATTTTAGCATTTCTTCTTCAATATCCATTAGTCCATCAAGATCACAGAAAGCAATTTCAGGTTCGATCATCCAAAATTCATTAGCATGAGTCTTAGTATTAGAGTTTTCGGTTCTAAATGTTGGCCCAAAAGTATAGATTTTTTTAAAGGCCATAGCAAATGCTTCTCCATGAAGTTGCCCAGAACCCGTAATAAAGGTTAATTTATTAAATAAATCTTTCCGCATATCTACTTTTTTATTTTCATCATAAGGTAAATTATTAAAATCAAGAGTTGTTACTTTAAACATTTGATCAGACCCTTCACAATCCGCGGTGGTAAGAAGTGGCGTATGGACATAAACATAGTTATG
>CANQHT010000113.1 GCA_947623705.1 uncultured Bacilli bacterium | reverse complement strand
TTATTATTTTTTTATAGGACATTTTAACTTGTAAATATAAAATTAAAATTAGGACATTTTAACTTATAATTCACAAAGGCACAAATTATGATTGTATAAATTTATTAAATATTGTATAATAATTTATAGTAAAAGGGTGAACGGTGATACTAAGTGTTTAGAGAATTTGATTATGACAACAAACCAGTAGTAGATATAGTTAACGACATGATAGTTGATGCCGTTAAAAAAGGAGCTTCCGATATCCATTTTGATCCCACGGAAAATGAATTAAATGTGCGAATTAGAATTGATGGCTCTCTACTTGATTATGCTAAAGTACCGGTGACGGTTAAAAAGAATTTAATTACCAGAGTTAAAATTATATCTGGGATGAATATAACAGAAAGTCGTCTTCCGCAAGATGGGGCGATTAAAGGTTTAATTGAAGATTTAGATGTTGATTTGCGGGTTTCTAGTTTACCTTGTGTTGATGGGGAAAAAGTCGTTATTCGTATTCTCGATTATCGAATGAGTTTAAGTGGCTTGGAAACTTTAGGATTAACTAAAAATAATTATGATAAAATTGTTAACTTAATTAAAAAACCAAATGGAATTATTTTAACAACAGGTGCTACTGGTTCAGGTAAATCAACGACTGTTTATGCGATGTTACAAGTTTTAAATACAACTGATCGGAATATTATTACGGTTGAAGACCCAGTTGAAATGAAAATTCAAGGCATTAACCAAGTTCAAGTTATGAGTGAAATTGGTTTAACTTTTGGTAATACATTAAGAAGTATCTTAAGACAAGACCCCGATATTATAATGATCGGAGAAATTCGTGATGATGAAACAGCCAGAATTGCCGTTAGAGCTTCTATTACTGGGCACTTAGTACTTTCCACTATCCACACCAATAACTCTTTAAATACAATTGAAAGACTTTTAGATATGGATGTTGAAAGATACTTACTTGGTAGTGCATTATCCGGAATAATTTCCCAAAGACTAGTTAAAAGATTATGTCCGAAATGTCGTTCCGCAAGAGCTACGAATGATTATGAAAAGAATTTATTTAAAAAAGTATTAGGAATGGATGTTAATCAAATATATACGCCAGTGGGTTGTAATGAATGTATTAATGGTTATAAAGGAAGAATTGCCATTCACGAAGTTTTAGAGATAACTCAAGAAATAAGAGATGCTATAGTTAGTAATATTCGAAAAGAAGAATTAAGACGTGAAGTTTATACATCAGATGTTAATACCCTCCTTAAAGATGGTTTAATTAAGGTTATGGAAGGATTTACTTCGATGGATGAACTACTTAGAGTAATTGATGTTAACGATGACTTTGGGGAAGAAGATAACGATATCAAAGATGCAATTATTGGTAAATCTAATAAAAGAAAAGGGAATAATCCTTTTGCTAAATCTAATATTGAAACATTATAAAAATCAGAATAAATTTTCTGATTTTTTAATTTAAGATTTTTAAAATATCTTTTTTAGAATAACCCATTTCATCAAGTTTACTTAAAAATAATTTCTTAATTTTAGTGTTTGTTAAATTATTTAATTCTTTTATATTATTTAATAATTCATTTTCATTAAAATTATTTAAGTAACGAATTAAAAATGTTTCCACATATAATTCACTAAAATTATCCGAAAATTCTTCTAAAAAATCATTAATTTTTTTATTCATAATTTTTCTCCCTTCACTTATATTATTTGCTTTATTATGTGAATTTCCTTTTTTTTCATACACATTTTTTTAAATTTATTTGTAAATAATGCTATAATATATCATATATTTTTAGAAATGAAGGAAATTAAAATGTATTGTAAACCCAAAATAATTGTTTTTGCAGGAATAGATGGTTCTGGTAAAAGCACACAATTAGAATTACTTAATAATGAATTAATTAAAAGTTATCGAGTTTTTATATCTAAAATAGAATATATGTCTCTTAATGATATGAATAAAAGTCTTATTAGAAATTTATTAATTGAATTTAAAAGTGGTATTGAAATATTGAAGCAAACAATAGGGTTATATACTAAAGATAATAAATTTGATTATATTTTATGTGATCGCTATCTAATGTGTTATCTTGCTTATGCTTATGTATATGGTATAGAACCAATTGAATTAATCAGAAAGATGTTATTCTTTATTAAAAATCCTGATTTAACTTTATATTTTGATATTGATGTGAATTTAGCGTTAAAAAGAATTCAAGAAAGAGATTCCGAACTAGATAAACACGAAAATTATGAATCTTTAAGTAAAGCTAAAGAAGGTTATGAAAAATTATATAGATATTCTGGTAATTTAGAAATTATTGATGCAAATAGAAGCGCTAAAGAAATTAATGCTAATGTTAAAGAAGTTTTAATTAGAAGAAAATTAATTTAATAAAAAAGACTAAAATATCTAACATATATCTTAATCTTAATATACAAAAATATCAGAAAAATAGGGCTCTATCCTAAAATAGAACCCTTACAAAATGATTTAACATTTTTCCTTGCACACAAAATTGTATCTATGATAAACTACTCATCCAAAATTTATTTATATTTTTTTTAATTATTTTATCAAAATATTACATTTTCAACCAGGATCATTTATTAGTCGCACCACCTGGAAGCGAAAAACATTGTCGACTGGAATCATTTATTATTCGCACCATCCAGAAGCGAAAAACATTTTCACACTTTCAAAAAGTGTAAGATAAGTATACTATATTTTTATGAAAATGTCAAATAGTATACATTAATAATATATACATTTTATTAAAAAGAATTCCTTTTTGCATACTTATATTTGCTTTTTTACAACATTTATTTTCCATTTTCGCAAAAAAGACCTAGGGCTTCAAAAGTTTCCTAGGTACTTATATTTAAATTATTTCTTCGAATTTAAATTTGCTTGAGCTGCTGCTAGACGAGCGATTGGAACTCTGAATGGTGAACAAGATACATAGTCAAGTCCAGCAT
>CANQHT010000112.1 GCA_947623705.1 uncultured Bacilli bacterium | reverse complement strand
AATTTTTGTGGGACTTATTTTTCCTTTATTACCACTTGTTTCACTTGTTATCCCTAAATATACATAACCATCTTCTTCTACTAATGGATTTGTATCTTCTAATATACTTCCACTTGCTTTTATTGTTAATTCACTGGTACAAGATAGTTCTGTATCTTCACTTTCGGCTCCACTTATTCCTGCCGTTGATATGATATGTTGTTGTTTTCCAGTCTCATAATCTTTTTCTTCAACATTTGTTGCCCAATATTCTGTTCCGGATTTACTTACGGCCATATCACTAGCTTTTAAATTTATATGTAATTTATTCGTCCCTTGGGTAAGCGTTGGTGTTCCATATTTTGTTAAGCCTTCCGTTTCGCCAGTTAATGTTGATTTGGTTTCTCCTTCTCCTGTATTTACTATTTGAAAGTAAGCGAATGTACCTCCGACTACAACAAATAGCAATGTTAAGGCGCCAATAAATGTTAATATTATCGCCTTTCTTTTGTTTTCTTCCATCCAAAAATCTTCCTCTCTACTTTATACATTTAGTATAAAGTACCCCCCCCGATTGTCAAATGATTTTTGCAACTTTTTTGGCTTTCATATAATTTTTTGTCAATAAGTGTCAAAAAAAGCAAGAATTTATTTCTTACTTATTTTTGTTGCATTTCTCGTATTTTTATCATTTTTGTGTTTTGCATAATATTCCGGATTTAACCATATTTCTTTGAAATTTGTCCATTTATTACCTTGTTCTATATTTGGTGTTTTTTCATTATTAATAACTTTAATTGGTTCGGTATTTTGATATTTAAAAATTTCTAAGAAATAACTAATTAAAGTTAATATTTCCATAAGTATAGCGGGTATTAATAAATAGAAATAAACTTTATCTAAAGGAATAGTGCTAACATCTCTAAAGATATGGAAAACATTATTAAATGTATTAATATCACTCATTAAGAAAGTTAAAACAACACTGAAAGCTAAAATCCAAACTTTAAGTTTACCAACCATATTAGATTTAATATTCATATTATGATGGTATTTGATAAGTTGTAAAATAATAACTAAGACTTCAAAGATAATCGGAATAAGAGCATAAGGAGTAATTAAATAAAGAACAATGAAATTCATAATCGTAAATAATTTATCAGCAAAACCATCAAATAAAGCTCCGAAGAAAGTTGAAGCGTGAAAACGACGAGCTAAAATACCATCAATACTATCGGTTAGATAACCAATACTTACTAAAATACCAACATAAAATCCCCCATAAGTATTATAAATTGGTACTAAAATAATGGCTCCAATAACTCTTAATAAGGTTAATAAATTAATAATTAATAACTTCCAAAACATCATACCACCTACTTCAATAAATCTTTTTTACCATTAAGATAACTTTTTATATTCATAATATTTTTACCACTTGGTTTAATCATATCTAAATAAATTATGCCATCACTTGCCCCAATACCTAAAGAATCTTTAGTAACATATAATTTATTTACAATACTTTTTTCATTTACAAAATGAGCTTTAACTATTTTGACTTCTTCCTCATTAATACTTGTTTTTGTTAAAGGATAGGGACTAAAGGCTCTTATTTTATTGATAATATCTTTTCCTTTTAAATTAAAATCAATCTCTTCCATATCTCTTTCAATCATTTTAGCAATTGTGGCTTTACTATTATCTTGTTTAATTCTTTTTATATTACCACTTATAATATTATCTAAATTTTTTATTAATAAATCGGTTCCTAAAACACTTAATTTTTGCGTTAAAGTTTCAATATCATCATCTATAGTAATCGGACATTCTTCGGTATCAATAATATCTCCCGTATCCATTCCTTCATCCATATACATTAAAGTAACACCAGTTTTATCCTCCCCATTAATTATTGCCCATTGAATTGGGGCAGACCCTCTATATTTAGGTAAAAGAGAAGCATGAATATTTATGGCACCATATTTTGGATAATCTAAAAGAACTTTCGGAAGAATTTTTCCATAAGCACAAGTTATAATTAAATCCGGATTATAATCTAAAATTTGTTGATATTCTTTTTTTAAAGAATCTGGTGTAAGGACCGGAATATTGTTTTTTAAAGCAAGTTCTTTAACTGGTGATGGGGTTAAAACTTTTTTTCTTCCTACTGGTGCATCTTTTTTAGTTACTACTAAAACAACATTAACTTTATCTAATAAAGCCTCTAAAGGTTTTAAAGCAAATTCGGGGGTTCCCATATATACTACTCTAATGTTTTGCATAATCATTCACCTAAATACATTTTACAATAAATTTAATTAAAAGACTACTTTTTTAGAAAAGAAAAAGAATTAAATTTGCATTAACTCTTCTTCCTTAATTAATTTAGCAATATCTTGATAATTGTTTTTTTCATAATTACTTTTAGCAATTATTCTATCAATATCGGGCACATTTTTACTCTTTAGATAACTTTCTAAAACTTCTTTCGTTAAATCTTTAAAAACAATTTTTTCATCTACTAAATCATCTAATTCATAATCTTCTTCGCATTTGTTTTGATTATTAAAACCGACATTATGAGTTGGAACTGTATCATTCGTTATAAAGATAAAGGTATTGTTAAAATAAATTTTATCGCCCTTATTATCGGTAATATAACCTTCTTTTAAAATTTCTTTAATTAAATCTTTCACATTTTGATGAGCTTCTTTATAATTATCAAATAATATAACCGAGAAATTATTATTTTTAAGTTTGGTAAATAAATGTTCATCATTATAACCAACATAACCTTGGGTGGTTCCAATTAATTTATTAATGTCAATTGAGGTTTTAAATTCTTTTAAATCTATCCGAATATAATTAGCATTAGGTATACCTTCGGCAATTTTTTTAACCATCGTACTTTTTCCTAAAGAATGGGATCCTTCTAAATAAATTTTTAAGAATCCTTTTTTATTTAATAAATTATCTTTAATTAAATAGTTAATTCTTTTGATATAATCACTTACCCCATATAATTC
>CANQHT010000111.1 GCA_947623705.1 uncultured Bacilli bacterium | reverse complement strand
TATCTGGAACCTTAAATAAAACTAATACAACGGCCATCTTTATCAATCAATTAAGAGAAAAAGTTGGCGTTATGTTTGGTAATCCCGAAACTACTCCAGGTGGTAGAGCCTTAAAGTTTTATGCTTCAATTAGATTAGATATTAGAAGAGGAGAACAAATTAAACAAGGAGAACAAATTCTTGGTAACAAAACAAATATTAAAGTCGTTAAGAATAAAGTTGCCCCTCCATTTAAAACTGCTTCCGTTGATATAATGTATGGCGAAGGTGTTTCTCATATTGGCGAGATAATCGATATCGGTAGTGATTTAGGAGTTATTGAAAAAAGTGGTGCTTGGTATGCTTATAATGGCGAAAAAATTGGTCAAGGTAAAGAAAATGCTAAAGTCTACTTAAAAGAAAATCCAGAAATTGCTAAAGAAGTTGAAGAAAAAATATATGAACATTATGGTTTCTTAAAAGATAAACCAGTTAAAAATGTCAAATCTGATGAAGAAGAGTAAAATCTTCTTTTTTTAACTTGCTAAAAGTGGCATTTCCGATTATAATAAAATTATAAATAGTTATATTTATGGAAAAAAATAGAAATGGAGTGAGAAAATGGATAATGTAGCCGTTATCATCTTATTTCTATTTCTTGGAATTGTAATCGGGGCTGTTATTGTCTTTGTTATAAATCATTTCAAAGGTGTAAGTGCTCAAAGTAACGCTAATAAATTATTAGAAAATGCTAAAAAGGAAGCAGAAAAACATAAAAGAGATGCTTTATTAGAATTAAAAGAAGAATCTTATAAATTAAAACAACAAACTAATGATGAAATTAAAGAAAAGAAACAAGAAATTAAAGAAAGTGAAGAACGCTTACTAGGTCGGGAAGCAAGTCTCGATAAAAGAGAAGAAATGCTTCAAAAAAGAGACTTAGCGTTAGAAGAAAAAGAAAATAATTTGTTAGTCAAAGGACAAAGTTTACAAGAAAAAGAAGATAAGATGGATAAACTTTTAAAAGAAGAAATCCAAGAACTAGAAAAAATATCTGGTTTAAGTAAAGAAAAAGCAAAAGATTTAATTATGGCTAAAGTTGAATCTGATATGGCTTTAGAAATTGCGGAATATATTCGTGATGAAGAAGAAAAAGCGAAGATTGTGGCAAATGATAAAGCAAAACAATTAATTGTTAGTAGTATGGAAAGATACGCTGATGATGTTGTGGGAGTTCAAACTGTTTCCACGATTGACCTACCTAATGATGAAATGAAAGGTCGTCTTATTGGTAGAGAAGGAAGAAACATCAGAACTATTGAATCTGTTACGGGTGTTGATTTAATTATTGATGATACACCTGAAGCAATTGTTATATCATCTTTTGATCCTTTAAGAAGAGAGATTGCGAAAATTACAATTGAAACTTTAATTAAGGATGGAAGAATTCATCCAAGTAGAATTGAAGAAGTTTATGAAAAAACTTGTAAAGATGTAAATAATCGGATTACCGAAATTGGTAATAAAGCAATTACCGATTTAGGACTTGCTAAAATGGATGTCGAATTAATTAATTTAGTTGGTAAATTAAATTTTCGAACTAGTTATGGTCAAAATGCTTTAAAACATTCAATTGAAGTGGCTAACCTTTGTGGTTTAATGGCCTCTGAATTAGGAGAAAATGTAACTCTTGCTAAAAGAGCAGGTTTACTTCACGATATTGGTAAAGCCATCGATTTTGAAATTGAAGGTAGTCATGTTGAAGTTGGGGAACAAATTGCTAAGAAATATCATGAGAGTGAAACCGTAATTGATGCGATAACTTCTCATCATGGAGATAAAGCCCCAAAAACAATTATTGCGGAACTAGTAAGTGTTGCTGATACTTTATCTGCTGCCCGTCCAGGAGCTAGAAATGATTCTTTAGAAAACTACATTAAGAGACTTGAACAATTAGAAGAAATTGGTAACTCATTTGAAGGTGTTGAAAAAGCATATGCAATGCAAGCTGGAAGAGAAATCAGAGTTATGGTTAAACCTGGCGAAATCGATGATGCCAAGAGTTATAAAATCGCTCGAGAAATGAAAGAAAAAATTGAATCGGAAATGCAATATCCGGGAACAATTAAAATTACCGTTATTAGAGAAACAAGAGCACAAGAAGAAGCCAAATAAGGTTTCTTTTTTCATTTCTTATTGACAATCGGGGGGGGTAGTTTATACTAAAAACATAGGATAGAAGGAATGTCTTATGTTAAAGAAAAACTATAAATTAGTAATAGCTTTTTTATTAGGAATATTAGTTTCAGCAAGTGGTGTATATGCAGCGGAGACAATAATTGAAAGTATCAATGTATCTTATGATAACACGAATAGTGGGGGAAAATTCACAACAGTACAAGAATCAATTGATGATTTATATGAAAAATCAGGATTATTAAAGACAAAATGGGTTGAAAAAGATTTAAACGGAGCTGATCCAATCTTAGAAGTTGATGGAAGTAAAAAGAAATTAATTCCGGTAACTATTGATGATGATGGAACAGTACATTATGCTAATTTAAAAACTAAATGGTACAATTATGCTAAAAAAGAATGGGCAAATGTCATTATCCTTGTTGATAAGAAGAAAGATGCTTATTCAACTGGCGATGTAATAAATGAAAATGATATTGAAAGTTATTTTGTTTGGATACCTAGATTTAGTTATAAAATATGGGATATGGGTAATTATAATAGTGCACCAAGATTAAAAGATTCTTTAACTGATACTAATTATGAAACATCTCCCCAAAATGCCTTCAATAGATCAAGAATAATTGATATAAAATTTGGTAATGTTAATACAAACAAAAAAATGACTGAAGGCCAAGCATCTTTAAATAATTATTATACCCATCCGGCATTTACTCTAGGAGATAAAGATTTAAATGGTATTTGGGTAGGTAAATTTGAAACAGGCTATAACCAAGATGGAGAAAATGGCGATTCATTTACCATAGATAGTAATTGGACAACAGGTGGTGCTAATAAAAATGAAAATAAAAGTACAAGAATAATAATTAAACCCAATGTGTACTCATGGCGAAGAAACACTGTTCAAAACATGTTTTTATCGG
>CANQHT010000110.1 GCA_947623705.1 uncultured Bacilli bacterium | reverse complement strand
GTAGCGGCACTTCCAAGTCCTAACATATTCGCAGCAATATTAGAAGAAATATAACCTAAGGCTTTACTATCTTTAGGAACTGTTGGAAATATTTTACAAAGAATCGGATTTAAAAATTTAGCAAATTTATTAAGTAACCCACTTTCTTCCGCTATCTTTAAAATACCGGTCCATAAAACAATAATCGGTAGTAAATTTAATATTAATTCTAACGCTTCATTAGCATTAGTTAAAATACTTTCATTAATAACACTAATATTTCCACTTAAAAGAGCATAAATGATTCCTATTCCAATTAAAAAGGCCCAAATGTACCCCACCATTAGAACAACCACCTTTTAAATTTTTGCCACCAGGAGATTTTTTCTTGTCCTTTTTCAATTACTTTAACATAGATTGGTTCTTTATGATAAATTGTATCATTTATTTTAACTTCGACATAACCCACAATGTCATCAGTTGCATAACTTTTTAATTTCATTAAATTAATATTTAAATTGACTTTTTTTATCTCTTCTTTTTTTAAAGTTAAACTATAATCATTTTTAACATATAATTCATTATTCTTATAATATTTATCTTCATCTATCTTAAATTTTTTATGATTAATTACTTGATAACTTTTATAGTTTTTAAAAATATCTTGATAGATTGTTCTGTGATCTTGCCAATCATTAGGGTCATTTAAAGTAACTACAACTAAATTAATATTATCTTTACTACCGGTTGTTACTAAAGTTCTTCTAGCTAGTTTTGTAAATCCTGTTTTTCCCCCAGTTACATATTTTTCACTTAATAATTTATTTTTATTATGCCAGACATAAGTCTTATAATTTGTTTTAACTGTATGCTCTTTCGTCCCAAATATCTCCCGAAAAGTACTATTAGTCATGGCATATTTTGTTAACTTTGCCATATCTAAAACTGTTGAAGTATTAGCATTCCCATTATCTTCTTCTAAACCATGGGGATTATAAAATTTTGTATGGGTCATCTTTAAATTATTCGCATATTCATTCATTAAATAAACAAATTCTTCTTTACTTCCCGAAATAGTTTCGGCAATCATTAAAGCAGCATCATTCCCACTGCGAAGCATTAATCCATATATTAAATCTCTTAAAGTTATTTCTTCTCCTACTTCAATATAGATAGCGCTTCCATAGGCTTTATAAATAATATCTGATACTTTAACTACCTCATCTAAATTACCATTTTCAATCGCAATAATCGCGGTCATTATCTTGGTAGTACTTGCAATAAGTCTTTCTTCATCTAAATTATAACCATATAAAACTCGGCCGGTATCTAAATCCATCGCAATAGCACTACTGGCACTAATACTAAAAACTTTCACTGGTATAAAAAGTACTGCTATAAATATGATAATTCTTTTCATAATCCACCTAAAAAATTATATGTTTAAGATAGAAAAAAATGTTATGAGCCTTTTTATTAATAAGTTCTACCAAAAGTAGAGCATTCTTTTTTAAAAAATCAGTATTTTTATTGTATAATGAATTTGTAAGGAGAGTTTATGGAAAATATTGATTTTGGTAATTATTTATATCAACTTAGAAAAGAAAATAATTTAACCCAAAGATTTGTGGCTTATCAACTTAATGTTAGTGATAAAGCAGTTAGTAAATGGGAGATGGGAAAATCTAAACCTGATTTAGATAAATTAAAATCACTATCTGTTTTATATAATGTTTCTTTAAATGAATTATTAGAAAAAGAGTTAACTAAAAAAGAAGTTAAAATTAGTAAAATTGTTTTAACTGGTGGTCCTTGTGCTGGTAAAACTACTGCTCTAACTTGGATCAATAATTATTTTGCCAAAAGAGGATATGCAGTATTATTTGTTCCCGAAACCGCAACTGAATTAATTTCTAATGGAGTTGCTCCTTGGACTTGTGAAACAAATTATGATTATCAAACTTTTCAAATTATGTTACAAAAGGCTAAAGAACAAATTTTTGATGAAGCTGCTAAAAAGTTAAAAAATGATAAAATACTTATTGTTTGTGATCGCGGAATTTTGGATAATAAAGCTTATATGAAAGATGTCGAGTTCAAAAAAATATTAAGGGAACTTGGAACAAATGAAATCCAAGAAAGAGATTCTTATGACGCTATATTTCATCTTGTCAGTGCTGCTAAAGGAAAAGAAGAAGTTTATACTTTAGCTAACAATTCTGCCAGAACAGAAACTATTGTCGAAGCAAGACAATTAGATGACAAAATTATTGCGGCCTGGACGGGACATTCCCATTTAAGAATTATCGATAACAGTACTGAATTTGAAGAAAAATTGGAAAGATTATTAAAAGAAATCGCTTCTTTCCTAGGAGAACCAGAACCATTGGAAATTGAAAGAAAATTCTTAATTTATTATCCTAATCTAAAAGAATTAGAAAATATGCCTAATTGTACTAAAGTTGACATTACCCAAACTTATTTAAAAAGTACAGATGATACAGAAAGAAGAATTCGAGCAAGAGGTATTGATGGCAATTATTTATATTATTTAACGGAAAAAAGAAAAATTTCTAATCTAAAAAGAATTGAAACTGAAAGAAAACTTACCCAAGATGAATATTTAAAATTACTTTTGAATGCTGATAATAAATTACATACTATTCATAAAACTAGATATTGCTTATGTGAAAATAATCAATATTTTGAAATCGATATATATCCCGAATGGCAAAATCAAGCAATAATGGAAATTGAACTAAATAGTGAAGATGAAAATATAAAAGTTCCTGAGTTTATAAAAATATTTAAAGAATTAACTGAAGATAATAACTACAAGAATTATGAAATGGCTAAAGAAATGCCAAAAGAATTAATTAGAAAAAGAATTAATAAATATGCAAAGAAATGAATTAATAAAACTAGGAAAATTAGTCGAAAATGAAAGAAAGTTATAAAATGAATTTAGAGAAAAAACTAGAAACCAAAAAATTAAAATTAATATGTCTAATACAAATTATTTAGAATGGCTTAATCAAAATATTGAAAAATTAAGTTTATTCTATGAAAGGATTATTAATATGTATCAAACGATGTATAAATTAAATGAAACAAAAGATAAAGTTATAACTTATGTAGTGCAACCATAT
>CANQHT010000109.1 GCA_947623705.1 uncultured Bacilli bacterium | reverse complement strand
TATCTACAAGTTTAGTTGGAATTTATTTTATTATATAGACAACTCCAACACATTTTCTATATAACAAGATTAATTAATTATTCATTATTTTACATTAATCAAATAAAATAATATATCTTATATGAAATGACCTTTATATAAACCCTATAAGCAAAGTAAATATAAAGTCTCCTACGCTATCCTAAGCGTATGCTGGAGCAAAACTATAATTAGTTTCGTTGTTTATTTTTTTGTGCATTTAAGGTATGCCTACCACTTGCAATCATTTCTAGTTTTTACATGTCGAAACCAAACTACCCCATATGTTTCTTAATTATAACACATTTTTCTTATAAAGTAAATTTAATGTTGATAACTTTTAGGTTTTCCACATTAACAAATATTAGTATTTGATGAAGCATTTAAATCTAAATCAGCAAATTCACCTTTTACATATAAAGGATAAGCTGCCGCACCAATCATCGCCGCATTATCAGTACAATAAATAAATTCTGGTAAGGCTAAATCGGCATTGTATTTATCACAAACTTCTTGTACTTTACCTCTTAAATATTTATTAGCAGATACGCCTCCCGCAATTATAACATTTTTTATATCAGTATTTTTTAGGGCTAATTCTAACTTTCTTGTTAATTCTTCCACAGCGGTTGTTTGAAAAGAACAGGCTAAATCAGCTTTATTTATTTCATTACCTCTTTGACGCTCATTATTAACTAAATTGATAACACTACTTTTAAGACCACTATAACTAAAGTTATAAGTATCATCATTAACTGGTTTGGGAAGTTTATAAGAATTAGTTCCTTCTCTCGCTAGTTTTTCAATATTTGGTCCCCCAGGATAAGGAAGGCCAATAACTCTTGCCACTTTATCAAATGCTTCCCCTATCGCATCATCTTGAGTTTCGCCAAGCATTTCAAATTCATAATCCCCTGTCATTTTAATAAGTTCGGTGTGTCCCCCACTGATAATTAAAGCTAAACAAGGAAAATGTAATTTATTATCAATTTTATTTGCATAGATATGACCAACTAAATGATTAACTTTAATTAAAGGTTTATTATAAACATAAGATAACACTTTCGCAAATTCAACCCCTACTAATAAAGAACCTAGTAATCCTGGCGCATAAGTAACGGCAATCGCATCCATATCACTAACTTTCATATGTGCTTTATTTAAAGTATCCTCTAAAACCATTGTAATATTTTCCGTATGCATTCTAGAGGCAATTTCAGGAACCACTCCTCCAAAGTTAGCATGAACATCCATTTGGGTCAAAATAGTTAAAGCCACGACTTCATTACCATTTTTAACAATAGCAATACTAGTTTCATCACATGAAGTTTCCACACTTAAAATATAAACATCTTTCATTAAACCACCCTCTTCATAACAAAAGCATCTTCACTATTATAATACTTTTTGCGCGTATTAATAACAAAAAATGCAAATTTTTTATATAAATTTATTGCTGGTTCATTATTAGTATTAACTTCTAATATGATTTCTTCATCCTTTTTGGAATAATTATCTAAAAAAAAAGTTAATAATTTACTAGCAATACCTTTTTTTCTATAGTTTTCATTAACATATAAAGCTTCAATTTCATAAAAATCAAGATTTTTTCTAATAAGTAAAAAAGCTGCAATATTTTCTTCTTCATAAACTAAAATAATATAATTAGAACTATTAATATAATTATTTAAGTCATAAGTTTTAAGAAAATTAGGAATGAGTTTAATTCCTAATTCATTTAATTCATTTATATCTTTATATTCAGCTTCGCGAATCATTTTTCCACATCTAATTTTTTAACATATAGAGGATTTACTTCATGAGGATTAAGAGCATCTTTAGTTAAAGCATAGTTAATTATCTTTAAATAGTCTAAGGTAACATCTGTTATGACATTATATTTTTCAGAATATTCTTGAAAAGCATTATTAGATAAATATTCATAATCCCCCACTAAATGCATATCTTCATCAAATATCCCAACATAGTAACCATTACCATCTGAGAAAGCTACAATTCGGTCTTCATCATCAATACATATTGCCATACATTCTAAACTTGTAAGTGAACGAATAGGTATCTCTAATGAAAAAGCAAATGTTTTAGCAATAGTTACTCCCAAGCGAACACCAGTAAATGAACCTGGGCCATTTACAACAATTATTGAATCAGGTTTTTCTTTATTTAAAACTTTTTTTACTGATGGCATAATTAACTTACTATTTTCCTTTTGTTCGGTTATTCTTTTTTGTCTTATAATTTTTCCATCACGTTCTAATATAATAACTACATCATTTAGATGGGTATCAATAAATAAATTCATAAATTCCTCCTATAGAATTGAATCACATAATTCTTCATATGCACTACCATATGGTTTAAATACTAGTACTCTCGTATTTTCATCAACTATTTTAAATTTAATTTCTAATCTTTCTTCAGGCAATTCTTTTTCGATTAAATCGGCCCATTCAATGATCGTAACTCCACCTTTTTTAAAATAATCTCTAATGCCAATATCATCATCAGCTTCATCTAAGCGGTAAACATCCATATGATATAAAGGTAGTTCCCCATTTGGGTATTCTTTAATTATCGTAAATGTAGGACTAGTAATATTTTCTTCTAAACCTAGGGCTTTAGCAAAACCTTTAACAAAAACGGTTTTACCACTTCCTAGTTCACCTTCTAAACAAATAACCATATTAGGAAATTTTTCACTTTCAATATTTTCCGCTAAGGTTAGAGTATCATCAATATTTTTTGATATGTATTTATAATCCATTATGTCATCACCATTTTAATTATAAAATAAAAAGTACTCTTAAGACAAGTACCATTATCATTTATTTACAAATTTTTAAATTTAAGACATAAAAAAAGCAGGCAACTACCTATTTTCGCATTCACTATCGTCGGCGTATTAGTGCTTAACTTCTCTGTTCGGGATGGGAAGAGGTGTATCCACTAAGCTATCGTCACCTACAAAGGATTTTGTCCTTTAAAAACTTGATAATGCGTTCATCAAACAATTAAATAAATTAAAAGTTAAACTGTCGAATTATTAGTACTAGTCAGCTCAACGTATCACTACGCTTCCACCTCTAGCCT
>CANQHT010000108.1 GCA_947623705.1 uncultured Bacilli bacterium | reverse complement strand
AATTGAAGAAGTATATGGGAGTGATGATAAGAATGACTAAAGAAGAATTTGAAAAATTAAATATATTTGGACTAGGACAACCAAATGATGCTTTTAAAGATTATTTTATTGGTCAAAGTTATCTTAAAATGTTAGCAAAAACTGAAAATGGTATTAGTTTTGCTAATGTAACATTTGAACCATCTTGCCGAAATAATTGGCATATTCATCACGCTAAAAGTGGTGGAGGACAAGTTTTGATTTGTGTTGCAGGTTATGGCTATTATCAAGAATGGGGAAAAGACGCCCAAAAACTATCTCCTGGTGATATTGTGGTAATACCAGCAAATGTTAAGCATTGGCACGGAGCATCCAAAAACTCCTGGTTTAGCCATTTAGCCGTAGAAGTACCTGGTGAAGAAACAGCAAATGAATGGTTAGAAAAAGTAACTGATGAAGATTATAATAAATTAGATTAGCAGACTTTTTAAGTTTGCTTTTTCGATGGTATAAATATTATTGAAAATTATTAAAAAAGTATTGTCAAAAAAAGTTCTTGCTGTATAATGATTATTATAGAGGAGGTTTTGTATGAATCAAGATAAAATGCATTTAATTAACAAAATATTTAATAATGAAACAATTAGAACCATTTGGAATAAGGAAGAAGAAAAATATTATGTCAGTGTTGTGGACTTAGTAGGAATTATAACAGAAAGTAAAGATGGAAGAAAATATTGGAATAAACTAAAACAACGTCTTAAAAATGAAGGAAATGAAACGGTGACAAATTGTCACCAGTTGAAACTTAAAGCTCAAGATGGTAAATATCGTTTAACAGATGTTGTTGATATTGAAGGAATGTTTAGAATAATTGAATCAATTCCGAGTAAAAATGCTGAACCTATTAAGGAGTGGTTAGCAAAATTAGGTAGTGAAAGAATTGATGAAGTGTTTGATCCTTCAATTGCGGCCCAAAGAGCTATCGATTTATATAGAGCAAAAGGTTATGAAGAAAAATGGATTACTAAAAGAATGCAAGGTATCCAAGATAGAAAAGAGCTTACTGATGTATGGCAAGAAAATGGTATTACTGAAAGTAAAGAATTTGCTATATTAACTAATGAAATATATAAAACTTGGTCGGGAATGACTGCAAAAGAGTATAAAGAGTTCAAAGGACTTCGTAAAGAATCACTTCGGGATAACATGGATAATTTAGAAGTATCTTTAACTGATATAAGTGAAGAAGTAACAAAAAGACTAGCCAAAAAAACTAAACCTAAAGGATTAAAGGAAAATATAAAAGTTGCTCATGCTGGTGGACAAGTTGCTAAAAATACAAGAGATGAAATTGAAAATCTTCTTGGAGAATCAGTTATTACTAATCAAAATAAATTGAACTATCAATATATAGATGAAAAAGAAAAAATGAAAATTAAGGAGAAATAAATAATGATTAATAATGATGTTCAATTTGAAAAAAACAATATAGTTTTTAATTATAGAGTAGCTATAGTTATAAGAAATGGTGAAAAAATATTAGTACAAAAGGATGATAGAACTAGCCATTATACATTACCAGGTGGAAGATGTGAATTAGGTGAAAATTCTATTAATGCTGGAATTAGAGAGTTTAAAGAAGAAACTGGTATTGATATTACATTAAAAAAGAAAGTTGGTATGATAGAAAATTTTTTTGTTTCGAGTTTTAATGGTAAAAATTATCATGAAATATTAATGATTCATGAATATGAATTCAATGATTATAATTTATATAGTAAATCATCAATTACAAATATTGAAGAAAAGAAGAAAGAACATTTAACTTATATATGGTTAAGTCCATCTGAATTAAAAGTCGCAAATTTTAAACCTGAAATAATTTTGGAAATGATTGAAAATGAAGAATTTCAACATTATATATTTGATTAAATGATAAAAAAATTTCTGATTTAAAATTTAAGCAAAGAAAAAATCCCATATTTTCGGGATTTTTTAATAATCTAAATGGTGGCTACAGCGGGAATTGAACTAGCGACACAAGGATTTTCAGTCCTTAAGTTTAAAATTTATTAACAAATTTATTTTAAATATTATATATTTTTTTAAATTGATATGTTATTATAACAAATATACTGTTATTCATCTGTAGGGGAGTGATAATATGAATGATTGGTATCAATATCCTCAAAAAATAAAAAATTGGAATTCTAATATTGATTATGTTATGTTTGTTGATGAAAATGGCAATGGTAGTAGAATAAATAATATATTTAAAAAATTAAATAATAATATTATGATTAGTAACGATGAAAAATATTTTACAGTTACTGGTTGTATTTTTGAAAAAAATAATTATTCAATTGTTAGAAATAATATTAGAAAACTTAAAGAAAAGTATTGGCAAAATGGATTTTATAACGACACAAAACATAATGATTCTAGATATGTTTGCTTGCACTCGAGAGAAATAAGACGTCATGATGGTCCTTTTAATGATAGCATTATAAATTATGATAGTTTTATAAGTGATTTAAGTGAAATATTAGCTAAGGTTAATTGCAAAATCATTTCAATTTCTATCAATCTTGAAGAATATATTAAAACAGGAAATTTAGAAAATGTTTATGAAAAAGCTTTTGATTTATTATTAGATAGATATATATATGCTACAAAAAATAATAAAAAAGGAATTATAATGCTTGAATCTCGTGGAAAAAGTGAAGATAAAACTTTACTTAGTCATATTTATGACATAATACATAACAAGGGAAGAGCAAAGATATCTACTAAAGAATTAGAAGAAAAAATAATAGGTGTTTATTTTAATCCAAAATGGTATGGTGGTCATTCTTCAACATTCGTTGGTTTAGAAATTGTTGATTTATTTTCGTATCCTATTCATCAATATGTAAAATACAAAAAGTCAAATTTGTCATTTGAAACGATTAAAGAAAAAATTGTTGGATATCCAAATTTTAATAATAAAGGTATAAAAATATTTCCAAAAGAAAAAGATGGATAAACCATCATTTTCCGTACGCTATACAACGTACCCCGAAGCATTCGCTTCCATGACTAAATGTTACCATAATTAGGAACATTTGTCAATAATAGTATATGCAGCGAATGGTTTTTAATACATAAATTAATTAAAGAAAAAATCCCATATTTTCGGGATTTTTTTAATAATCTAACTGGTGGCTCCAGCGGGAATTGAACCAGCGACACAAGGATTTTCAGTCCTCTGCTC
>CANQHT010000107.1 GCA_947623705.1 uncultured Bacilli bacterium | reverse complement strand
AGGAGGATTACATAATGAAATGTGTAGCAATTAAAGGGGCAAGAGAGTTTGAAATTAAAGAGGTAAATGCTCCCGAAAAAGAAGAAGGAAAAGTTTTAATTGAAGTTAAGAAAACCGGAATTTGTGGTTCTGATTTACATTACTTTGAATTAGGTGGACCCGTGGGTTTAGTAATGGGGCATGAATATGCTGGTGTTGTTAAAGATAATGGTGGTAGAGAAGATTTAAAAGTTGGTGACCGGGTAACGGCATTACCATTATCTCCTTGTGGTAAGTGTGAAGCTTGTTTAAGAGGAGATATTCATTATTGTGCGGAAACTTGGGATCATGCAAGTGGTCTTTCCCTAGATAATCCTGGTGGCTTAGAACCAATGCTAAAGGTAAGAAGTGATATGGTCTTTAAACTTCCGGATAATATGAGTTTTGAAGAAGGAGCTTTAGTAGAACCAACTGCTGTTTGTTATCACGCAACTAATTTAGCCAATATCAATGTTGGTGATGAAGTTTTAGTTGTTGGGGCCGGTGTTATTGGCTTAATGTCTGCGATGTTTGCGAAAAAGAGTGGGGCCAGTAAAGTAGTGGTATCTGAAGCCAATATTAATCGAGCTAAAATGGCCGTTGATTTAGGAGTTGCTGATAGTTATTTAAATGCTTTAGATGAAGAAGAAATGCAAAAGAATGCCGGTAAATATGATGTCGTTATTGAATGTTGTGGGAATGCTCCTGCTGTTAATAGTGCGATGAATTTAGTTAAAGCCGGCGGCCGGGTTATTTTAGTTGGTGTTTCTATGGCGCCAATAAATATGGCTACAATAAGTGCGGTTATGAAAGAACTTACTTTAATCGGAGCAATTGCTTATACAAAAGAAGAATTTGGTAAATGTATTGATATGATTGCTAATCATGAAATTGATGTTGATAAATTTATTTCTAAAGAAATTACCTTAGAAGAAGTTCAAAGTGCTTATGAAGAATTAACTAGTGGTAAATCAAGTTCTATTAAAATAATAGTTGACCCGAATAAATAGTTATAAAAATTATTAATAATTGAGAATAAGAAAGAGAAATAAGAAAGAGAAATCTTTCTTTTTTTAAAGTTTTAGATTATAATTAATTAAAGAGAAAGAAGGCAAATCATGAAATTAAAGCAAAGTTATTTTTATACTTTAAGAGAAGATGCAAAAGATGAAGAAAGCAAAAGTGGAAATTTACTAGTTCGAGCTGGAATGATTAAAAAAGTTGGGGCTGGTATTTATATGTATTTGCCGATGGGGTTAAAAGTCTTAGATAAAATCCGGAATATTGTTAAAGAAGAAATGGATAAGGCTGGAGCCCAAGAATTATTAATGCCTAGTTTAATTCCCAGTGAATATTATGATGCTTGTGGTCGGTTAGAATTACTTGGAAAAAGTATGTTTAATTTAAAAGATCGTTTTGATAAACCTTATTCTTTAGGACCTACACACGAAGAATTATTTACTATTGCGGCCAAAAATGTTGTTCATAGTTATAAAGACTTGCCTTTTACAATATACCAACAAGCCGATAAATTCCGGGATGAGCCAAGACCTAGATATGGTCTTATTAGAGTAAGAGAATTTATTATGAAAGATGCTTATTCTTTTGATCGTGATGAAGAAGGTTTAAATTTATCTTATTTAAAAATGCGGACGGCTTATAATCAAATTTATGACCGTTTAGGAATTAATTATAAAATTGTTAAAGCCGATACCGGAGTTATGGGTGGTTCTTTATCCGAAGAATATCAAGCCGTAACGGATATTGGTGAAGATGTTTTAGTATTATGTGATAAATGCGATTATGCTTCTAACTTAGAAGTTTCGGAAGTTGTAACAAACACGATTAATAAAGAAGAAGAAAAAGAATTAGAGTTAGTGGAAACGCCTCATTCTAAAACAATTGAAGAAGTATGCGCTTATTTAAAAATTAATCCTAAAAATTCCGTTAAAGCTTTACTTATGAATGTTAATGATGAATTAGTTGTTTTCTTTGTAAGAGGAGATAGAGAATTAAATTTAGTTAAAGCTTGTAAACTTTTAGGAGTATCAGAAATTAATTTTGCCTCTGATGAATTAATTGCAACGAGTAATGCAGTACCTGGTTTTACGGGACCAATTGATTTAGATGCTAAGATTGTAGTAGATAGAGAAGTACTTAATATGCGTAATTTCTGTTGTGGCGGCAATAAAGAAGGTTACCATTATATTAATGCTAATCCGAATAATATTCGATATGACTATGTCGGTGATATTGTTAATGTTCTAGAAGGCGATATTTGTCCCGTTTGTGGTGGTACTAAAGGTGGTAAATTATATTTTAAAAAAGGAATTGAAATAGGGAACTTATTTAAATTAGGTACTAAGTACGCTACTAAATTAGGTCTTACTTACTTAAATGAAAATAATGAAGAAGTACCAGTTGTTATGGGTTGTTATGGTTTAGGTGTCGGCCGGACTTTAGCGAGTATCATTGAACAAAATAGTGACGAATTTGGAATGGTTTTCCCAATGAATGTGGCACCTTTTGAAGTATGTATTGTTTTAATTGATAGTAAAGATGATGTTCAAGTTGCAAAATCTAATGATTTATATGATAAATTAAAAGAAGTTGGAATTGATGTTTTACTAGATAATCGGGATGAAAGACCTGGAGTTAAATTTAAAGATATGGATTTAATTGGGATTCCTTTAAGAATAACAATTGGTAAAAAAATTAATGATAATTTAGTTGAAGTAAAGGCAAGAACTAGTAAAGAATTTACCGAAATGCCTTATGATAAAGTAGTCGATTATGTTATAGAATATGTTAAGGAAAATAAAAAATAAAAATTTTCCTTTTTATATGGACATAATTATAATATAGTGTTAATATATTTATATATGAACAAGTATTCATATAGTTAGGAGTAAAAAAATGCAATTAATTAATGATGATGTTATTATTGATGTCTCGGAATTATTTAAAATTTTTGGGGATTCCACCCGGATAAAGATTATTAATGCTTTAATTGATGAAGAATTAAGTGTGGGAGAAATAACGAGTCGGGTAGGTATTAGTCAATCAGCTGTTTCCCATCAATTAAGGATTTTAAAATCTTCCAAATTAGTTAAATTTCGGAAAGATGGCAATACCATCTATTATGCTTTAGATGATGAACATATTAAAAAAATATTTGAGTTAGGATGTGAACATATAAATGAATTATAAATTTAAAATAAGTGGCTTAAGTTGCCCAAATT
>CANQHT010000106.1 GCA_947623705.1 uncultured Bacilli bacterium | reverse complement strand
CCTATGACTCCTTGGGGTAAACCTGCCCTTGGTCATAAAACTCGTAAATCTAAAAAGGCTTCTGAAAAACTTATTATAAGTAGGAAGAGCAAATAGGAGGATAATATGGCAAGAAGTTTGAAAAAAGGACCTTTTGTTGAAGAATCACTTTTAAAAAAGGTTCAAAACTTAAATAAAGAAAACAAGAAAACAGTTATTAAAACTTGGTCAAGAAGAAGTACAATATTTCCTGATTTTGTCGGACATACAATTGCTGTTCACAATGGTAAAGACTTCATTCCAGTTTATATAACTGAAGAAATGGTTGGTCATAAACTTGGTGAATTTTCACAAACTCGTAAGTTTACCGGTCATGCTGGTGGAGGTAATAAATAATGGAAGCATATGCAATTCATAAAGGAGCAATAATTAAACCTCGTCTTGCGAGAATGACTATGGACTTAGTTAGAGGTAAGAGTGTTAAAACGGCTCGGGAAATTTTAGAAGTAACCAACACTAAGGCTAGTCGGATGATTTTAAAAGTTTTAAATTCTGCAGTGGCTAATGCCGTTAATAATAACGGTATGGATGAAAATGATTTAGTTATTAAAGAATGTTTTGTAAATCCTGGTAGAACTTTAAAAAGAATTCAATTCGCATCTCGTGGAAATGTTGATCGTCACGATAAAAGAACTAGTCATATTAAAGTAGTTGTTACAGATAATAAAAATGTTGAAGGGAGTGTAGCATAATGGGACAAAAAGTTAATCCAATAGGATACCGTTTAGGTGTTAATAAAGATTGGGATTCTCGTTGGTATGCTAAAAAAGATTATGCTAATTATCTTAATAAAGATATAAAAATTAGAGAATATATTTTAAGTAGTCTTAAAGATGCTGCGATTTCTTCTGTTATTATTGAAAGAAAGAAAAATAGAGTAGATGTTACTATTCGTACTGCTAAACCAGGTGTAATCATTGGTCGCGGTGGCGAAGATATTGAAAAACTTCGTAAGAAAGTAGCAAAACTTGTTAATGAAGAAGTATTTATTAACATTGTTGAAGAAAAAAATCCTAATTTAAATGCTAAATTAGTAGCGGACAATATTGCAATGCAAATTGAAAATAGAGCACCATTTAGAGCCGCTCAAAAAAGAGCTATTAGAGATACAATGAAGGCTGGCGCTAAAGGAATTAAAACTTTAGTATCAGGAAGACTTAATGGTGTTGAAATGGCTAGAAGCGAAGGTTATACAGAAGGAACTGTTCCTCTACATACTATTCGTGCTGATATTGATTATGCACAAAGTGAAGCCAATACTACTTATGGAAAAATTGGGGTTAAGGTATGGATTTACAAAGATGAAATTCTACCTAGTAAGAAAATAGACAAAAAGGAGGCGACTAAATATGTTGATGCCAAAAAGGACTAAATATAGAAAGTCGCACAGATTAACATATGATGGTCATGCAAAAGGAAATACAACTTTAACAAATGGTGAATATGGTCTTATGGCCTTAGAAGGTGCTTGGGTATCTGCTCGCCAAATTGAAGCTGCTCGTATTGCCATGACGCGTTATATGAAAAGGGGTGGAAAAGTATTTATTAATATTTTCCCACACTTACCATTAACTATGAAACCTTTAGAAACTCGTCAAGGTAAAGGTAAAGGTAACGTAGAACAATATGTTGCAGTTGTTAAAACTGGAAAAATTATGTTTGAAATTAGTAATGTTGATGAAGCAACCGCTCGTGAAGCTTTAAGACTTGCTTCTCATAAATTACCAATCAAATGTAAGTTTGTAAAAAAGGACGGTGAGTAAAAGTGGATATTAAAGATATAAGAAAATTATCTGATGCTGATTTAAAGAAAAAGATAGTTGAAACTAAAGAAGAATTATTCACTAAAAGAATGCAACAAGCCAGTGGTACTTTAGAAAAACCAAAAGATTTATATAATCTAAGAAAGACTGTTGCAAAAATGAAAACTGTTTTAAGAGAAAGAGAAATAGAGGAGGCAAATATATAATGGCTAAAAGAGTACAAGAATTAGTTGGTAAAGTAGTAAGTAGTAAAAACGATAAAACTATTACTGTTTTAGTTGAAACTTACAAACGCCATCCTTTATATAATAAAAGAGTTAAATATTCTAAAAAATATGCAACTCATGATGAACAAAATAAAGCAAATGTAGGAGATACAGTACGAATCAGACTTACTAAACCTATTTCTAAAACTAAGAGATATGAATTAGTTGAAGTTCTTGAAAAGGCTGTAGTACTTTAGGAGGTATCATAATGGTTCAAGAAGAAACAAGATTAAAAGTTGCTGATAATACTGGAGCTCGTGAACTTTTAGTTATAAGAGTTATGGGTGGCAGTAAAGTTAAAACTGGTAACATTGGTGATGTTGTTGTTGGAACAGTTAAAAAAGCGATTCCAAATAGTAATATGCCTAAAGGAAAAGTTGTTAAAGCCGTTATTGTTCGTACTACTGAAGGTGTTCGTCGTGAAGATGGTTCATATATTAAATTTGATGATAATGCTTGTGTATTAATTAAAGATGATAAGAGTCCAATTGGTACAAGAGTATTAGGTCCAGTTGCTAGAGAATTAAGAGAAAAAGATTATATGAAAATCGTTTCTTTAGCCCCTGAGGTTTTATAGGAGGAAATATGAAGATAAAAGTTAATGATACAGTACGCGTTTTAACCGGTGAAGATAAAGGTAAAACTGGTAAAGTTTTAAAAACTTTAAGTAAAGAAAACAAAGTTATTGTTGAAGGCGTAAATATTTCTAAAAGACATACTAAACCAAGAACTAATCAAGATCAAGGTGGTATTATTGAAATTGAAATGCCAATTCATGTTTCTAATGTCAAATTAGATAATGGTAAAAAAACCACAGCTAAAAGTGCTAAAAAAGAAAAAGTTGAAGAAGTAGAATTAAAAGAAAAATCTACGAAGAAAACAACTAAAAAGGCTAGTAAGTAGGTGAATTTATGAGTAATTATAAAGAATTATATGATAAGAAAATTAAAGAAGATTTAAAAAAGGAATTTAATTATAAAAGTATAATGGAAGTTCCTAGATTAGAAAAAATCGTAATTAATATGGGTGTTGGAGAAGGTTCTCACGATACTAAATTTATTGAAGCAGCCGTTAAAGACTTAGAATTAATTGCTGGTCAACATCCTGTTGTTACTAAGGCTCGTAAATCTATTGCTGGTTTTAAATTAAGAGAAGGTCAACCTGTTGGTGTTAAAGTAACACTTAGAGGTGAAAATATGTACAATTT
>CANQHT010000105.1 GCA_947623705.1 uncultured Bacilli bacterium | reverse complement strand
CTTAAGCCGCTTTCTTTCCTTCTTTACGACGAACAATTTCGCCTTTATAACGAATTCCTTTGCCTTTATATGGTTCAGGTTCTCTTATCTTTCTAACATTTGCTGCAAATTCTGCAACTTTTTGTTTATCAATTCCTTTAATAGTAATTTCTGTATTACTAATTAGTTCAGCACTTAAACCTTCTGGAACTTCTACTTCAACTGGATGAGAATATCCGGCATTAACAACAATTTTTTTGCCTTGAACATTGAAACGATATCCAACACCAACTGCTTCTAAACCTTTTTCAAAGCCTTTAGATACTCCAATTAACATACTATTAATAAGTGAATTTGTTGTTCCTTGCATTACATTCGCTTCTTTTGATACTTTCTTTTGTTTTGTTGTAATAACTCCATCATTTACTTCTACGGAAACTAAAGAATTAATATCTAATTTAAGTTCTCCTTTAGTTCCTTTAATAGTTAAAGTATTACCTTCAACTATTGCTGAAGCACCTTCTGGAATATTTAATTTTCTTTCACCAATTCTACTCATAATTACTTACCAAATATAGGCAAGGACTTCGCCTCCTAACTTTTGGGCTCTTGCTTCTTTATCAGTCATTAAACCTTTAGAAGTAGAGATAATTGCAATACCTAGACCGTTAAGAACACGAGGAACTTCTTCAGCTTTGGCATAAACCCTTAAACCAGATTTACTAATTCTTTTAAGACCAGTAATAACTCTTTCTTTTTTATTACCATATTTAAGAGTTAATGTTAATTTATCACCTTTAGTACTTTTTTCATAATTATAGTCTTCAATATAACCTTCACGTTTTAATATTTCAGCAATTCCTAATGTCATTTTAGTACCAACTACTTCAACAGTAGCATATCTCATAATATTAGCATTACGAATTCGTGTAAGCATATCTGCTATTTTATCTTGTACAAACATATTATTCCTCCTTCTTACCAACTAGATTTCTTTACGCCAGGTATTTGGCCTTCATTTGCAAGTTCTCTAAAGCAAATACGACATAATTTGAATTTGGAAAGAACTGCGTGAGGTCTCCCACATCTTTCACATCTTGTATATTCTCTAGTTGAAAACTTTTGTTTTCTACTATTTTTAATTCTCATACTTTTCTTAGCCATAATAACACCTAACCTTTAAATGGCATTCCAAATGCCTTAAGTAATGATAACGCTTCTTCATTACTTTTTGCCGTAGTGACGAATATAATATCCATACCACGAATTTTATAAACATTATCATATTCAATTTCTGGGAAAATTAATTGTTCTTTAATTCCTAAAGTATAATTTCCTTTTCCATCAAATGAATGAGCAGAAATACCACGGAAATCACGAACTCTTGGAAGTCCAACTTTAATTAATTTTTCCATAAAATTATACATATTTTCTCCTCTTAAAGTTACCTTAACTCCAACAGGTTGACCTTCTCTTAATTTAAAGCCAGCAATAGATTTACGAGCCTTTGTAATAACAGGATGTTGACCAGTTATTAATTCTAGGTCTTTTTGGGCTGCCTCAATAAATTTACTATCATGACTACCTTCACCAACACCCATATTTATAACAATTTTTTCAAGTTTTGGAACTTGCATAATACTTGTATATTTATGTTCTTTCATTAAATCTTTTTTAATTTTTGATTCATATAGTTCTTTAAAATTACTCATAAATTCACCTACTTACTTGCTTTCTTCGTAGTTTTTTTAGTAGTTTTCTTAACTTCTACTTCTTCTACTTTTTCTTTCTTTTCTTTTTTAGGAGTAGTTTTTTTAGTATCTTCTAATTTTACATTAGATACATGAATAGGCATTTCTATTTCAAAAATACCACCCTTATCTTGATTAGTTCTAGGTTTTGTATGTCTTTTAGAAATATTTACGCCTTCAACAATAACTTTGTCTTCTTTAGCGAAAGTTTTTAATACTTTACCAGTTTTTCCTTTATCTTCACCAGTTAAAATACGAACATTATCATTAACTTTTATTTTCATATTTCCTCCTATAAAACCTCAGGTGCTAAAGAAACAATTTTCATATAATCTTTTTCTCTTAATTCTCTAGCAACTGGACCTAATACTCTAGTACCAATTGGACTTTTGTCATCTTTAATAAGTACACAAGCATTATCATCAAACTTAATATAAGAGCCATCATTTCTTCTTACGCCCTCAACAGTTCTTACAATTACTGCTTTAACTACTTTTCCTTTAGGCATATTACTATTTGGAATAGCTTTTTTAACAGTTCCAACTACAACATCGCCGATATTTCCTGATTTAACTTTGCTTCCACCCATAACTTTGATAACTAAAAGTTCACGAGCACCAGTATTATCAGCAACTTTTAATCTTGTTTCTTCTTGAACCATCGTTTTACCTCCTAAAGTACTACAGCTTTTTCAACAACTTCTACTAATTCATATCTCTTAGTTTTAGAAATAGGTTTAGTAAGTCTGATTCTCACTGTATCTCCTACATTTGCTTTATTTTGTTCATCATGTGTTGCATATTTCTTAGAATATTTAACACGTTTATTATATAAAGGATGGCGTTTGTAAGTTTCAACTAAAACAGTTATAGTTTTGTCATTTTTACTACTTACTACTTTACCAACTAATTCTTGAACTCTTTTAGCCATTATTTATTTGCCTCCTCTATTTCTCTTTCTTTTAGAACAGTTTTCATTTTTGCAACATTTTTTCTTAAAGTATATAACTCTTTTGGTTTTTCTAATGTTCCACTTGCTTGTTGCATTCTTTTAGTGAATAATTCTTCTTTAGTTTCTGTTATCTTTTTCTTTAAATCTTCATTAGATAACTTTCTAATATCTTTAATATCCACTTTTACTCACCATCCTTTTTAACAAATTTACATTTGATTGGTAATTTATGAGATGCAAGTCTTAATGCTTCACGAGCAGTTGCTTCATCGATATTACTAATTTCAAACATAATTTTTCCTTCTTTAACAACAGCAACATATTGTTCTACGTTACCTTTACCTTTTCCTTGACGAGTTTCTAAAGGTTTCATTGTTAAAGGTAAGTGTGGGAAAATATTAATAAATACTTTACCACCACGTTTCATATAACGTGTCATTGCAATACGAGCGGCTTCAATTTGACGAGCAGAAACCCATGCTCCTTCTAAAGCCATTAGTCCATAATCACCTTTTGTTAAAGTGGTATTTCCTTTTGCATGACCATCATATGTTAATCTATGCGACTTTCTATATTTAGTCCTTTTTGGCATCAACATCTGAAGTCGCCTCCT
>CANQHT010000104.1 GCA_947623705.1 uncultured Bacilli bacterium | reverse complement strand
ATTTATAATAATTTAATCTACTATTTTTGATGTAACATTTTCACTAATTATTTGTTTATAAATTATGTAACATTTTTTACTAATTATTCTCATAAAAATTACAAATTTTTATTCTCATTATTTACATTTTATGATAAAATAAATTTAAGTTGCCGATTTAGTACAGTGGTAGTACAGATGCATGGTAAGCATCAGAGGGCAGTTCAATTCTGCCAATCGGCACCATAAGATATTGAAACGTACTTATTAAAGTGCGTTTTTTTAAATTAAAAAAGCACTTGTTTAGTGCCTTCTTAAATCTTTTTATCCAATTAAATCTAAATAAACATCACAATTTTGTTTTTGAGTTAAATTCAAAACATTTATATAACCATCTACATAGGTTGGAACAATACCACTCTCTGTTCCATCTTCTAAATAACAAGCAGTTTTATGTGAAGGATCCGTTGAAATTTGATATTTTTTATTTACTGGAATAGAATTAACTTCATCATAAACTTTACCATTTTTAGTTGCTTGAACAAATACTTTAACTGTTGCATCAGCTTCACCAGTACTATTAAAGTATGCATAACAAACAGTTTTAGTCTTAGTACCTACTGTGAATTTTCTAGTAGTTGCATCATATTCAAAACTTTCAACATTATTATCACATTTATATCCATTACTATATACATAACCATATGCCGGAATTTCTTCAACCATTTGATATGTTCTTTCTATATTATCACTGCCAGTATATTTTTCTGTTCCATTTTCACTTTCTTTCATTATAAATACTTTAATATCTGCTTCGGTTTGTTTTCTAAAGTAAAATTTACAAGTTACTTTTTCATTACTAGTTAATGAGAAAGCTTTTTCTTGAGTTGTTTCAGAACTATTATAGGTATAATGACAACTAGCATTAGGATCATCTGTCGTATTTTTGCATTGAATTGAACATGATGTTAAATCATCATCAAATATATAGCCTAATTCTGGAATATTTAAAATTTTCGTTTTAGTTCCGTCATCATTTATCTTATATACCATTATATTAATATCACCTGAACCACTGTCAAAATCTCCAACTAAAGCTGATAAAATTCCAACAGAATTTGAACTATGATAATAAGCATATGTGGATTTAATTCCTAAAATCAACAATAGTATCCCTATAAAAGATAAACTTAATAGAGCTTTTTTGCTTCTAATTATTTTTTTGTAAACATTTTTTACACTAGTCATACCAACTACCTCTTTCTTATAGTAAAGTACTTGTTAATAGAAAGTAAACTTTACTATCTATTTAGATTATAAGTTGACACAACCGATTTTGTAAATATTTTATAAGCAAAAAATGTCGAACTTTACACAATTTTGTCATTAGTTTTTAAAAAATTTAGTCATATAGTTTAATAAGGAGGGATATTTCTTGCAAAATTTACCAAATGTTCCTCCCCAATTATTTACTTTAAGTGCTGTTGTTGTTGGCTTTTTACTAGTTGATGATGCCACTCCTAATGAACAAAACGCTTTAGGTAACTGGTTAATGCTTGTTTCCCAATATTTATGTACAAGTGCTGCTTATGGTCAACTTTTACAAAGTAATACCCAAACTCCAGGTTCATTTGGAGAAAATAATCAAAGTCAAAATCAAAATAATACTCCTACTAATGAAGAAACAATGAATATGCTTATTAAAATGGTTAATGCTTTAAATCAAGAAATTGATGAAATAAAAAAGAATCTATAAATCAGATTCTAATTCAAATTATTGTAACATTTTTCTATTAATAATTTAGTGTCTTTAAAATCTTCCATATTGTAAAGTAAAACTAAAATATATTTATAAAAGACTATGTCTTTTTGATTAATATTAGGTATATTATATTCAGCAATATAATTTATATCTTCTTTTAATGAAGTTTTATATTTAATTAATTCACTTGTAATATTTTTAAAATTAATGGCTGGTATTTCATCTATTTTAAAATCAAATTTTTCTTTATTACAAAAATAACAAAATGATTTTAAATATTCATATAATATATCTTCCTTATTATAATCATAATAACTGGCATATATTTCCTCATATATATCTTTAAAAGTAATATTAACAAAATTTTCAATCTCAGCATTATAAATTCGCATAGTTAAAAAGACAAAAATACAATTATTATGATCTATATTATCATAATATACTTGACATTGATTTTTTCCGCCTTCATAAACATTTTCTGAAGCACATACTTTTCCTTCAACGATAATATTGTACTTGTTATTTACTAAAATACTCATATCAGGAATTATTTTTTTAGTTTTTTTATTACCATCTTTATATGGATAGGATTTTTGAGGCATAACTTTTAAATCATTAATCTTGGTAATTTAACTCAAGACTTTTGCATTTTCTCCAGTTGCCTTTTTCTTTAATAATTTTATAAATTTTTCAAATGGTTTTTTCTTAAAATCATAAACATTATCTGCACTTATAAAGTTACAAAAGAAGGCAGTATGAATATTTTCATAATTATATAAACTTATTTCTTTCATTAGTGCAGGAACATTTAAGTATTTAACTAATTCCCAAGCCTTAGACTTTAAAAAATTATTATTTTTTATAGAATCAAGATAGCGATGAAATTTATTACTATATCCTTCTTTTATAGTAACTTTTTGAATAGGTGATCGCGTATTAAAATTTTCATCAAAAAAATCAATTAAATTTTCTTTAGGCAAGGGATGTATTTTATGAATATCTTGAAACTGAAAATAACTTTTAAATTCACAACCATCTTTATATTCCCAATCTTCTTTTTTCTTTTTAGGTTCACATTGCCAACTATTTTTAATATCACTTGTCAAATTGTGATAATGCTTGCCACTAGCATCTTTCTTGATTTTAGCGGTAGCAATAAACATATTGCGATATAAGAATAGAATGATATCATCATTTGTTATTTTATCATCAGCCTTATAATTATCTTTAACTCCAGGAACTAAATACATTCCATCATTATCTTTTAATTCGCCTTCAAAATAATTATTTTGAATATCTTCGATTGATAAATTATAATTTAAATTATCATTCATTTTAAATATTACTACTTTTTCCATACATATTTACTCCATATTTCTAAACAAATTATAGCATAAATAACAGCAAAAGAAAAAACTAGGTTTCCCTAGTTTAAGTTCTTAATTGGTGCCCAAGGCCGGACTTGAACCGGCACGAGGTTTGAATCTCGCAGGATTTTAAGTCCTGTGCGTCTACCTATTCCGCCACTTGGGCACAAATTCATCTTAATTGCTTAAGACAATATTGATTATATCGTGTTTTTTTAAGAATTTCAATACTTTTTTGTTAATTTTTTCCGAATAATTGGTTGACATCGCCTTTTTAACTATGTTATAATCAATTTGTCCTTTGAAATGGAGGAATACCCAAGTCTGGTTGAAGGGACCGGTCTTGAAAACCGGAAGGTCGTGTGAGCGGCGCAGGGGTTCGA
>CANQHT010000103.1 GCA_947623705.1 uncultured Bacilli bacterium | reverse complement strand
ACTGTCTACGCTTAAACTAACTGTTACCAGCTTCGCTCCAAGACTCGCTATCAGTGTGCTGGGTTGCACTTGCTGAGAAGGATTTCCACCTTCTAAATTATAAGACCTACCTGGTCGCACTATATATATATATCACAGATATTTAAAAATGTATGTATATGCCAAGATGTGAGTAAAGGAAAAAATCCCTAAAATATGGCAAAAAGGTATTTACAAAACATTTAAAAAGCGTTATAATTTTAATGTATATGGTATGTGTATGTGAGGTGGCTTAAATGGGAAAATATTCTGTTCCTGAAAATATTAGAAAATTAAAACCAGTCGGTTCTATTGTTAAGGTTATTCATAATAAATATTACGTTTATAAAGTTAAAGGTATAAAAAGACAATCCGGTAATTGGGGTTGTACTTCTGGAACTTTAATTGGCTATATTGATGAACAAAAAGGTTTTATACCTAATAATAATTATGCTTTATCAGAAGAAGTAACTGTTTTAGAATATGGTCAATATGCTGTTGTAGAAAATAATAGTAAAGAAGTAATAAAAAAATTATTAGAATATTTCAATCCAATTGATGCTTACAGAATATATATGATGGCTATTGTTTTCGTTGTAAATGAATATGTTCCACTTACTAATATCGAAACTTATATTGAGCAAAGTTATTTAAGTATAAAACATAAAACAATAAAAATGACCTATCATAATATAAATAAATTATTAGATGCTTTAGGAAGACGTCAAGGAAAAGTAATTGAATTTGAACAATCGTTAATAAATGAATGTTCCAAAGAAATTGCAATTGATGGACATAGCATAAAAAGTTCTTCACACGAAAATGATTTAAGCGAAAAAGGAAATAAATTTAATATATTTCAAGATATGCAGTTTAATGTATTAATGGCTTATGATATAAACACTAATAAGCCAATACTTTCAAAAATATATGCTGGTTCTTTATTAGATAAAATAAGTATACATGATGTATTAGAAATTCATAATTTTGAAAATGTGTTATTTATAATAGATCGAGGATTTTATTCAAAAGAAAACATAGAATTATTCTCGAAAAATAATAATAAATATATAATACCATTATCGCCAAATATAAAAGAGTATAAGGAAATAACAAAAGACATGAAATTAAAAAATGTTTTTGTATACGAAAAAGGTAATAAAATAACAACAATAGAATATAAAGAAGTAAAAATAAACGAAGATACAAAAGTTATAGTCTATAGAGATTTGAGTCAAAATGCTATAGAAAAAGGAAATTATTTAAAAAATATAGAATTAAAACCAGAAAAATATAGTAAAGAAACATTTGAAAAAATAAAAGAATTATTTGGTGTAATAGTAATTCAAACAAATATGAATGAAGATGCCGAAGAAGTTTATAAAATGTACAAAAAGCGTTGGAAAATAGAAACATTCTTTAATAATTTTAAAAATAAAATAGATATAAATGCTATTGGTTTAAGTGATTTTTATACAATGCAAGGAATGAGCTTTATAATGCTAATTGTTGGTTTAATTTATGAAGAAGTAAAAAAGGCAACCAAAAATATAAAAGGAAAAAGCTTAGATAATATATTATTAGAAAGTAAATTTATTAAATTGTGCAAGAGAAAGAATGCTTGGGAAGCGACTAACTGTCGAAAAAATTTACAAGAAAATATGAAAAAATTAAATATTGATTTAGCTAATCCTTTAGATTAATTCCTCATTCACATACATTTTTAAATATCTGTGATATATATATATTCAAGCCCCAAAAGAAAAAAGTTTATTTCTTTACATATTTTTGTCAATAAAAAATAACTCCGAAGAGTTACTTTTAAGTTTTATTTACTATCTAAATTATAAGTTTCCCCACTTATATCATCAAAACTAAACGTTTTAATTTCATTGTTTTCATCAACAGTTTTAGGTTCTTCTTTTGATTCTTCTTTAACATCTTCTTTTAAAGTTGGAAGTTCAAAATCATCAACCGCGGGTTTATTAACAAAAACAGAACTAAATATTTGTTGCGGTGCTTTTTCTTTTTTTACTTCCTCTTTTACTTCTGGTTTCTTTTCTATTTCTGGAATTTCTAAATTATTTATTTCCTTTTTTAAATTTTCTAATTCTGTAAGTTCTTTTTCTAAAGAACTATTTATTTCATCATAATTAGGTTCTTTAATATTCGTAAAATCAAAATCTTCTTCCTTCTTTTCTTGAGGTTCTTCGGGCTCAAGAACTTTTTCTTTTACTTCTTCTTTTGGTTCTGGAATTAATTCTCGAGCTTCTTTTTCGGTTTCTAACACCGGTAATACTTGCGTTTTTTCCATTTTAGTTTCTAGTTTGGGTTGTTCTTCAGAAACAACTGGTTCTTCCTTTATTTCATTTTTAGCTACTTCTACTTTTTCTTCCGTTTTTTCTTCTTTAAAAGTATCTGTTACTTTTTGTAACTTTTGCGTTTCTTGTAATTTTTTATCTTTTTTACCAAAAAATAAAACTACTAAAAACAAAACTACCAAAACTACTAAAGCAATTGTTAAATATAATGTAAAATTATCATTACTATATAAATTTAAAATAAAATCTTTCAAACTATATCACACCTCTTTATTCTACAATAAAATATTACCAAATTCTTGGTAATTTGTAAATATTTTTTTATTTAACAACTTTTTGCCGTGGTTTATAATTGGGATTATTTAAAATTCTTTTCATCCGCGGAACCAAGTTATTATAGTATTTTAAGCGATCTTCCGTTGTAAAAATACTATCTTCATTATGTCTTTTCGCAAATAAATTTTTTTCTTCGGGACTTAATTGTTGCAACATATTATTAACTTTTTCGGAATCATATTCGCCAAAAAAGTCATAAATATTTTTGATGCGACCAGTTCTTACCACTTTGGCTTTTGGTTTTAACAAAGGAATGTTACTTTCAATAATATTCATATCTACTAAAATTAACGCAATTTTTTTCAAAATTCTTTTAATTCTTCGCGATACTTCCGGTTGACTTAAACCGACCACTTGCGCAATTTGTTTTTGTTCATAACATTTGTCATGATAAAAACCAAAATAAAGTTCAATAATTGTTCGTTCGGTGTTAGGTAAAGATTTGACAATTTCCCGGATTATTGTTTTTAAATCTTTGTCTTCAATTTGTTCTTCAATACTTTCATTGATGCCATTTATAAAAAATTCAACCCTACTTAAATCAACATCGTTTAAAGCTTTTTGATTATTGCGCATATAAACATAAATTTCATTATAAATGCAGCGCATAGCATAAGAAGAAAATTTAATATTTTGGGTATAATCAAAAGTATCAACACTTTTAATTAAAGCTAGTATTCCTAAATGATGTAAATCTTCTTTAGCAAAAGGCACCCCAAAGAAGGAAGTCATAGCTTTAGCCACCAGCCGCATATTCCGCATAATTAATACTTCTCGAGCTTCCATATCACCTTGCCAAAACTTAGCAAAGTAATATTTAAAC
>CANQHT010000102.1 GCA_947623705.1 uncultured Bacilli bacterium | reverse complement strand
TTATATCTTTTTTTAATAAGTTTACGGATATTTAAACTATCTAAAGGATTAAAATGATTACTAGTAATAATCGCCCCATTATTTAAATCTTTAATGTTTTCTAATCCTTCAATTTTAATATGTTTATTTAATTTTATAGCCACTAATCCTACATAAAAATAAGCTATTTTATTTTCCAAAAAGAATTTTACTCTATGTTTTCTTTTAGCATAAAAATTATTTAAATAAGTATTAATTTCTTCATCACTTAAATTAGGATCATTAACTTCAACTTTTTTATTTAATTCTCCCGCTTGAATATTTTTCTTAATATTTGCAATAACTTCTTTTTTACTTCCGCCAATAATCATAAGTTATATCCTTTTTTCTTGTCCACTTTCAAAAACTTTTTTAAAAGTAACTTCGTTATGCATTATTTCTTCGGCTCTGTTTACTAAATTATCTAAAACTTTAATATCTTCTTTTTGCATTTCTTTAGTAAATTTATTTTTTTCTTTAAATATCTCTTCTTTAAATAAAGACTTTTCGGCATACTTCCAAAAATATTCTTCATAATCAACATCATCATAATGCCAAGGCTTTGAAAATAAATTATAATGGACAATTTTTGGGTGTTCAAAAACTAAACTACCATTTGTCGGCATCGCATCCCATTCATTAGGTAAATGCAAAATCTTTCCATAAGCCATCGCATTAATATAGTCTTGGTCAGGACATACTGTATCAAAATGGTATTTATTTAAAAGATATAAGAAATGATTAGCAAAATTAACATCTCTTAACTTTTCCATATTCATAAGTAATACCCCAGAATTAATATAATCATTTATCTCAGCACCCGCATTATTTGCAAAATAAGCACATAAAGTTGGATTATCTTGACAAGAAATATCGTTACAACCGCCAAAAAGATTGTCTTGTAAATCATAATTATAAAGTTCAGATACATCTCCTAAAATGCAAGTATCACTATCTAAATAAATAGCTTTATCATATTCGGGAAACATTTCCGGAATAAAAAGGCGAAAATAAATGGTTAAAGTAAAAATATCGGTTCTCAGTAAATTCTCTTTCCGGTTAGTAATACTTTCCAATTCTTTTTGCATTTTATTAAAAATTATTTTAACATTATCCTTTTCTAAAGTTTTTAATTTTTTCATCGCTTCATCGGTAATTGATTCATAAACTACATGAATATTATAATCATAATCTTTTGAGGCATTATCTACTAAAGAAGCAATCGCTACCGATAAATAGGGAGCATAAGGAGCATCGATAGTAAAAAATATCGGAATAGTTTTCATTTTTTCATCCTTTCTAAAACTTGTTGGTACTCTATAAGTATATCATCAAATGAATGAATTTTTAAGATGTTATGGAGCGAATCTATTTGCCAAGGCTTAATTGTTTGGGTACACACCTTCGGCCAAAACTTAAAAGTTGTACTAAAATGTCTAAATACTGTTGCATCATTTGCTTCTTTTTGTTCATTATAAATTCTATCCACGATTAACTTCTTTTTTACATACCAATTAATTGCGGATTGATCCGGTAAAAGCATTTTATTCTTTTGACATAAATTTCGACACTTTTTAAATAATCCTGTTTTTCTAATTAAGCACATATTTAAAAGTAAGACCCCGGAATTTAGATATTCTCTTTTTAAAGGATTTTTCTTATAGACATGACTACCATAATAATCTAGGACACCTACAACTTCATAATCTGTAATATCCATCTCATAAAATTCTAAAGGATTTTTTAAACACACTACATCATTATCTAAATAAAGAATTTTATCGGGAATTTCTGGAATTAAATCCGCATATAACCTTAACATACAATAAGGCGTAAATAAGGTATTTATATTAGCTAGAGGTAAACATGCATTTACTTCATTAGTGATATCAATTAACTTAATAAAACTTTGTTTATTTTCTTTTTTAATAATATCTTCTAAAACTTTAATATTATCTTTGGCCATTGGCTTATAAGTTTTTTGTTCATTTTGATATTGCATTGTTAAAACATAAATATGTAATGGTTTTTTCGTATTTTTTAAAATTGATAATACAGAAATAATTAATCCATCTAAAATATTGGCATCACCACAATAAAGTAAATTCATCTTTTCACTCCTTCCTTATTTTAAATCATCCCCATATATAGCTAAATAATAATCATCAATCTTTTCTAAAATAAAATTATTTATACTTAAAGTATTAACATTTTGAAGACCATAAGCAAGCCCTATTCCCAAATATTTAACATAACTTTCTTTTTTAACCCACATTTTCGTAAAATCATCCGCTGTTTTAATTAATTTCTTTTCTTCTGAATTACAAATTTTATCTATAACTTTTTCTCTAATAGTTATTTTTTCAATATCAATACCGACTTCTTTATTAGAAATTACTAAAGCTGTATAAATACCCGAATGACTTATATTAAAATATATTGCATTATTCTTTAGATAAGGTTTACCATAAGTATTATAAATAATTTCGTCTTGAATATTATTTTCCTTTAAAACTTTATTTAATAATTCTTTTGAGGTCGTATTTTTTTCTAAATATAATTTATACATTTTTATCTTCTATATATTTAATAATATCATTTACGGTTTGTAAATTTTTAATATCTTTATCTAAAATTTCAATACCATATCTATTTTCAAAAGCTGCGACTAATTCCACTAAATCTAGGGATTCCAAATCTAAATCTTTAACTAAATTAGTATCATCCTTAATTTTACTTTTAGGTACTTCTGTAACTTCATTTATTAAATCAATTATTTCTTCTTTCATTTTCCTTCCTCCACTTTATTTCTTAAAATTTTTCCATTATTATTTTTAATAAATTCTTTAGTTCTTAATTTTACAAACGCAATTTGATGATTCTTCGGTTTATTTTGATTATATTTATAAATTAAATGATCAAAATATTCTTGATTATTTAAATAATCTTCTGTTGGATATATACTTGCTACAAGATGGTTACTATCTTCATAGACTATAACTTCCGCAATTCCTTTATTTTGCCTTAGTTCACTTTCTATTTCTTCCGGACTAATATTTTCCCCATTACTTAAAATAATTATATTCTTTTTTCTTCCCGTAATAAACAAAAATCCTTCACTATCTAAATAACCTAAATCACCAGTATGAAAATAACCATCTTTGATAACTTCATTTGTACTCTTTTTATCTTTATAATACCCCTTCATGATTATATCCCCACTGATGCATATTTCATTATCTATTATTTTAACATTTACATCCCGACATATTTGCCCAACACTACCATCTTTATAGAAGTGATTCCTATTAACAGACACTACTGGAGAACATTCGGTAATACCATAACCATTTAAGATTTCAATCCCAATACTTCTAAACCATTTAACATATTTTTTATCTAATGGAGCGCCCCCACAAATGATATAATGCAGATTACCTCCAAATTCTTTTAAAATACTTTGAAATAATTTTCTTCTTAAATCTACATTTATTTTAAGTAAACAATTATTAACTTTTAAAGAATATTTTAATATTTTATCTTGATGTTTTTGGCGAGCCATTTTCCA
>CANQHT010000101.1 GCA_947623705.1 uncultured Bacilli bacterium | reverse complement strand
GACTACTTTCCCGGCCGCTGCTCCCGGTGATGCTGGCAAGCCTTCCCCAACAACATTGGCGCATTTTAAAGCCTCATTATCAAAAGTTGGATGTAATAATTGATCTAAACTTTTCGCTTCAATTCTTAAAACCGCTTCTTCCGGAGTAATCATTCCTTCATCAACTAAATCACAAGCAATTTTAATCGCCGCATGGGCAGTTCTTTTACCATTTCGCGTTTGTAAGAAATATAACTTACCATTTTCAATTGTAAATTCCATATCTTGCATATCTTTATAATGGTCTTCTAACTTTTGCGCAAGACGCATAAATTCCGCATAACATTCAGGTAAATCAGTTTCTAGTTTCGTAATTGGTTCCGGAGTTCTAACCCCTGCAACTACATCTTCGCCTTGGGCATTAATTAAGTATTCGCCGTAAATACCTTTTTCGCCGGTCGCTGGATTTCTCGTAAATGCTACCCCTGTACCCGAAGTATTACCCATATTACCAAAGACCATCGCTTGAATATTAACTGCCGTTCCCCAACTACCAGGAATATCATTCATTCTCCGATAAACTATGGCTCTTGGATTATCCCAAGAACGGAATACCGCTTTAACTGCCCCCATTAATTGCTCATACACATCTTGCGGAAATTCTTCCCCATCCATATTATCTTCATAAACTTTTTTAAATCTTTTAACTAATTCTTGTAAATCTTCCGTAGTCATTTCCGTATCATAAGTAATACCTTTTTCTTTTTTTAATTCATCAATAATTTTTTCAAAATAAGATTTTGGTACTTCCATAACGACATCGGAATACATTTGAATAAACCGGCGATAAGAGTCATACGCAAAACGGGGATTACCTGTGGACTTAGCAAACCCTTCTACGGATTTATCATTAAGTCCTAAGTTAAGAATTGTATCCATCATTCCTGGCATACTCGCTCTTGCCCCACTTCGTACGGATACAAGTAACGGATTTTTCTCATCCCCAAACTTCTTACCTTGTAATTTTTCTAATTTTTTTAAAGCCTCAAGAATCTCTTCTTCAATTTCTTTCCTTACCACTTTATCATTCTCATAATAATCTGTACACGCTTCAGTTGTTACTGTAAAACCTTGGGGTATTGGTAAACCTAAATTAGTCATTTCCGCTAAATTAGCGCCTTTACCTCCTAAAAGTTCTCGCATATCTTTGTTTCCTTCGGAAAACAAATAAACATATTTTTTTGCCATAAAAAGCCTCCTAAACAATATTCTAACATAGAAAAAAATGAGTTGTAACTCAAACTCATTAATTTTGACATTTTATTGACGGTCTTTATTGGGATGACATTTTAAATAAACACTTCTTAATCTTTCATTACTAACGTGCGTATATATTTCGGTGGTATTTAAATTTTTATGCCCTAAAAGTTCTTGCACACTTTTAATATCGGCTCCATTATCTAAAAGATGGGTCGCAAAGGTATGTCTTAAAGTATGAGGTGATATTTGATGTTTTATTAAAGAATTTTTAGCAACCTTATTTACTATTTGTTCAATACTTTGACGACTTAACTTACCACCCATTTTATTTAAAAATAAATACTCACAATTTTTAATATTGGCATCTTCCCGAACCTGTAAATATTTCTCTAATATCTCTTTAGCGAATCCACCAAAATAAACAATCCGCTCTTTATTTCCTTTCCCAAGGATTCTAATTGTTCCTTCACTTAAACTAATATCATCTATTTTAATATTTGAGGCTTCACTTACCCGAATCCCCGTAGAATAAATAAGTTCAATTAAACATTTTTCTTTAATACCCTCATTAGTTTTAATATCAATGCTATCTAACAATTTCTCTATTTCTAAAGTATTCAAATAATTAGGTAATTTTTTATTAACTTTCGGATTTCTAATTTTCTTAAATATATTATCCTCAAGTAATTTAACCTCTACTAAATAATTATAAAAACTTCTTAAACCACTTAAATTTCGAGATATCGTTTTATTTGTAAATTTTTTATTATCTAAATATTTTAAATATTCAATAACATCATCTTTATTTATTTTTAAATAATCTTTATTTTTTAATTTTAAATAAGTTGTATATACTTTTAAGTCATAAGAATAATCATCTAAAGTAAGTTTAGAATAATTTAATTCTTTATCTAAATATTCCATAAATTTTTCTTCGGCATCTTCTATCTTCATATTTAAATTATATCACAAAAAAATTAAATGACTATGCAACATCATTTAATTTTTCTAATTTTAAGATATTTTTTTGTTCTTTTTCTCTTTTTATTTCTTCCATAATAGCTAAATAAATTGGTCTTATTTGATGATAATCCATCCCACTCATTTCAATTAAATTAAATACATCATTCTTTTGATTACTTTTTAAAGCCATTTTCATTTTATTAAGTAAACCGTTTACAAAAGTTTCATCTGTAAATTTTTTTTCAATAATCTTTTTATATAAACCAAATATTTTATTTTTTAAATGTCCACTGATATCTTCTTTACTATTTCTTAATTTGAAATATTCTTCAAAATCATCTTTTGTAATAATTGGTAAACTATGATGTTCATTACTAATAATTTTAAAGGGAGCATTTAAGTATTCGTGACTCGCCATATTACCTCTTTTAATGGCATCCCTTAATTCAGTTTCCGTAAACATTTTGGTAAATGTATCTATTGCCCATTCTTCACTCGTAATACTACCTATTGGTAACCCTAATGACTTAACTAAATCATTAATATCAATTACTTTATAATCGCCTTTTTGTCTTTCTAAAGCTAAACAAAATACAGTCTTTTCCATATAACTCATCCCCTTTTGAAGGAAATTTATTATATCATGATAAAGCTTATGCTGTCAACTCTAACCGAGTGGTTAATATTCCCTATTTAGGGCAAAAAAAAGAATAAATTTTTAGGTTTATTCTCTATTTAAACTATCGACTACTTTTTTAAACATTTCTTCGTTCCAAATTGTAATACCTAGTTCTTTGGCTTTATCATATTTACTACCGGGATCAGACCCCACAATTACGACATCAGTTTTTTTGCTAACACTTTCTGAAAATGTTCCATTATATTCTTCAATTAAACTTTTAATTTCATCTCTTGGCATAAAAGATATAGCCCCGGTCATAACAAATTTCTTGCCCGTTATATAATCACTAGATTTCTTTTTAACTCCTAAGTATTCCATATTAATATCTAACATTTTTAATTTATCAATTAAATTACGATTTTCTTTAAAATAATTATAAATACTTTCGGCAAGAATATCGCCAATATCTTTGATGGTTAATAAATCTTCTACAGATGCATTCATTAAAGCATCAATATGGCCATAGTTTTCAGCCAAGATTTTCGCCGTTTTACTACCAACCCCACTGATACCTAAACCAAATAATAATTTTTCTAAACTATTATGTTTGGTGTTTTCTATGGCATTTATCATGTTTTCAAAACTTTTACGACCAAAACCTTCTAAAGCTAAAATGTCTTCTTCATAATCTTTTAAATGATAAAAATCAGTGATACTTTTTAAGAAACCTAAATTATAGAAGTCTTCAATTATTTCATCCCCTAAACCATCAATATTCATGGCATCCCTAGAAGCAAAATGAATTAGGGCTTCAATACCTCTTGCAGGACAATTTGGATTAGGGCAATAATAATCAAC
>CANQHT010000100.1 GCA_947623705.1 uncultured Bacilli bacterium | reverse complement strand
AAAGAATATTTGCTTATCTATTGTTTATACTAAAAGAAGGAGTAGTTGCATATGAATAAACAAAATAAAATATCACTAATTTTAGGAGTATTAGTCTTAACAGTATTAATAGTAACATCATCATTCGCTTTTTTTCAAATAACTAATACAGGTAATACAGAAACTAATACCTCATTTACAGGATCACTAGAAGATATAGAAAGTTATGGAACAGCATCATTATCAGGGCCAAATAATAAATTACATATTAAAATAAAAGCGAGTGATATGGCAAAAACAAAAGCTGGAACCCATTATTATGCTACAATAAATCCTGATTTAGATTATGAACTTGATAAACAAAATCATCTTATCTCAACAGCAAGTATAAAAAATGGTGAAGGAAATGAAGATGTAGCATATGAGTGTACATCAGATTTATTAATAGAAGCTAGTGGCAGTTTAGTAACAGACAATGTAATAAATGCAAAAGATGGAAATATTTATTTTGGAGGTAGTGGAAGTACCATAGATCCAACTGAAATAAGTTTAAAAGATATAATAGATGCACAAGTAGATGGTGGATATAAAAAACAAGTCAAATATAAAATAACAGGAAATGGAGAAGCCACATTAACAACTGATATAGATATCATAAATAGAGATGATGACCAAAATGACATAGCAGGAAAACAAATTGATTTAACAATAACAAATAAAAATTTAGTTTGTACTGTTAAAGGATTACAAGAAAAAGCATATGCAACTTTTGAAAATTTAACATATGAATACTATGATTATCCAATTGTAACTGCATCATTTGTTAATTATATACCATCAGATTTAGAGACGGAAAATATTGTAAAACATATAGATATATCAGATACGGAAAGTGGAACAAAAGAAAGAAGTGTAATAGCTTGGTTTGAAAAGACAAATAAAGTAGATGATGATTATGGTGAACCATTATATAATTTATATATAGGCTCAGAATCAGAAATATATGTCAAAGATTTAAGTTATGCTTTTTGGCAAATGTATAATTTACAAGAGATTGCTTTTGATAATTTAAACACAAGTGAAACAACCGATATGAGTTATATGTTTAGCGAATGTAGTAATTTAACATCATTAGATTTAAGTAATTTTGATACCTCTCAAGTAACAAATATGACTGATATGTTTAGTGGTGCATCAGCAAATTTACCATTTCAAGACTGGCCAAATTTTGTAACAACGAATGTAGAATATATGGGTGAGATGTTTCAATACTATGAAGGAACCACATTAGATTTAAGTAATTTTGATACATCAAAAGTCACTTATATGGAAGATATGTTTAATGGATGTGAAAATTTAAAAGAATTAAAATTAGGAGGTTGGAATTTAGGGGCATTAGAAGGAGGCAATCCTCTTAAATTTTATAATCTTGACACAAAAATCACATTTGGCAAAAATTTTGGTGCGGGAGCAACCGATATGAGTGAAATGTTTTATGGATATAAAGGAACCGAATTAGATTTAAGTACATTTGATACCTCAAATGTAATAAATATGAACAGTATGTTTTCTGGTATAAATGCAAATATAACATTTCCATCTGGATTTGGCTCAGCAGCAACCGATATGAGTGATATGTTTTTTGGATATGAAGGAACCACTTTGGATTTAAGTACATTTGATACCTCGAGTGTAACCGATATGAGTTCTATGTTTGAATATTGTAGTAATTTAACCACTTTGGATTTAAGTACATTTGATACTTCGAGTGTAACCAATATGCATTTAATGTTTTCTAGTATAAATGCAAATATAACATTTCCATCTGGATTTGGCTCAGCAGCAACCGATATGAGTAATATGTTTGATGGATATGAAGAAACCACTTTAGATTTAAGTACATTTGATACCTCGAGTGTAACCGATATGCATTGGATGTTTTCAGGTATAAATGCAAATATAACATTTCCATCTGGATTTGGATCAGCAGCAACCGATATGAGTTATATGTTTGATGGATATGAAGGAACCACTTTAGATTTAAGTGCATTTGATACTTCGAGTGTAACCAATATGCGTTTAATGTTTTCTAGATGTAGTAATTTAACCGAATTAGATTTAAGTACATTTGATACATCCCAAGTAACTGATATGAGTTATATGTTTAATGATTGTAGAAGTTTAGTCATATTAGATTTAAGTGGTTTTACATTTGATAATATTATAAGTGGTTCATATGCCTCGAATTATGGTAATTATGAAACATTCTCTAATGTTCCATCAAATTGCAAAGTCAAAATAAAATCTAGTCAACAAGAAATGTTTGAAAGTAAATTTCCGTATGATAGTGTTTATAGACTATTCACTCCAACCTATGTCGATTAATTTAAAAACATTATGAGATTCATTCTTATAATGTTTTTTGATAATTGTCAGTGAAAATGGCAGTGTATTGGCAGTTTAAAAAATTTTAACAAATAAAAATATTAAAAAATATGTATAAAAATAATAATTTTATGCCATAAAAAATGTAGGAGAATTGATTATGGCTAAATATAAAGTAGATATAACGGGACTGAATACTAATGAAATAAAAGTACTAAATAATGAAGAAACAATGGAGTTATTTAAGAGATATCAAGAAGGAGATTTACAAGCTAAAGAAGAATTAATTAATGGTAATTTAAAATTAGTTTTATCAATTATTAAAAAATTTATTAATACGAAATATAATATGGATGATTTATTTCAAGTGGGAGTTATTGGTTTAATTAAAGCTATTGATAATTTTGATATTTCTTTAGGGTTAAGACTATCAACCTATGCTGTCCCTCTAATAATTGGCGAAGTCAAAAGATTTATTCGGGATAATACTTCCGTAAGAGTTAGTCGGAGTGTTAAAGATATGGCTTATAAAATTATTAAGTTTCAAGATGAATATTTAAGTATCCACGGGGAAATGCCTAGAACTAGTGTAACTGCTAAAGCCTTAGGTATTGATGAATATGAAATAAGTTATGCCTTAGATTCTTTGAAAGATCCGATGAGTATCTTTGAACCAATTTATAATGATGGGGGAGATACCATATATTTATCTGATCAAATCGCGGATGTTAAAGAAAAAAATTCGGATAAAGATATGTTAATTTCTTTAAGAAAAGCTTTACAAAAGATTAAAGGAAGAGAAAAAGATATTTTAATAAATCGCTTTATTATTGGGAAAACCCAAATGGAAATTGCGGAATCTTTAGGAATTAGTCAAGCCCAAGTATCGAGACTGGAAAAAACGGCGATTGAAAGAGTACGGAAATTAATTATTTAAGCATATAATTTAACAAGGTGAAGTTATGCTTTTAAGTGATTTACAGACTAAAGATGTTATTAATATAAAAAATGGTAATAATCTAGGGAGAATTATTGATGCAAAAATAGATAATACCGGAAAAATTATTTATTTTGTCTCGGAAGATCGTAAATTCTTAAGAAAAGTAGCGAGAAGTGGGGAATCTTCATTTGACTTTGATAAAATTAAAAAAATTGGGGAAGATGTTATCTTAGTAGATTTATGAGAGTGCAAAATATAAAAGAATATGGTATAATTAAGAAGTGATTTGTTATGAACAAAAAAATCTTAATTATAACTATTCTTTTTTTAATTATTGATTTAGTTAGTAAAATAATTGTGGATAAATTAATGGCTTTAGAA
>CANQHT010000099.1 GCA_947623705.1 uncultured Bacilli bacterium | reverse complement strand
CAGTTACTAATGTTAAAAATACTATTTCATCTATTAAGAGAAAAATGGGAACTAGTGAGAAAGTAGAAGCTAATGGCAAGAAATATACACCAGAAGAAATTAGTGCCAAAATTTTAAGTAAGTTAAAAGCTGACGCTGAGGCTTATTTAGGAGAAAAAGTTACGAAAGCTGTTATAACAGTGCCTGCTTACTTCAATGACGCTGAAAGACAAGCTACTAAAAATGCAGGTAAAATTGCCGGATTAGAAGTTGAAAGAATTATTAATGAACCAACTGCAGCAGCTTTAGCATATGGCTTAGATAAACAAGATAAATTACAAACTATTTTAGTTTATGACTTAGGTGGTGGTACATTCGATGTATCTATTCTAGAACTAGGTGATGGTGTCTTTGAAGTTAAAGCCACAAGTGGTAATAATCGTCTTGGTGGTGATGACTTTGATGCAAGAATTATGGATTATTTAGTTAAAGAATTCAAAAGTGAACATGGTGTTGATTTAAGTAAAGACAAAATGGCTATGCAAAGAATTAAAGATGCTGCTGAAAAGGCTAAAAAAGATTTATCTGGTATGACTAATGCCCAAATTTCATTACCATTTATTGCCCAAAATGATGAAGGACCATTACATATGGAAATGACTTTATCAAAGGCTAAATTTGAAGATTTATGTCGTGATCTATTTGATTCAACTCTTGAACCTGTTAGAAAGGCACTTAAAGATGCTAAACTTACAACTAAAGATATTGATAAAGTAATCTTAGTTGGTGGTTCAACAAGAATACCTTATATTCAAGAATTAGTTAAAAAAGAATTAGGTCAAGAACCAAATAAAGGTGTTAACCCAGATGAAGTAGTTGCTATGGGTGCAGCTATTCAAGGTGGTGTTTTAACTGGTGAAGTTGATGATATCGTTTTACTAGATGTTACACCTCTATCACTTGGTATTGAAACATTAGGTAATGTTATGACTGTTTTAATTCCAAGAAATACAACAATTCCAACAAGTAAGAGTCAAGTATTTAGTACCGCAGTAGATAATCAACCAGCTGTTGATATCCACGTATTACAAGGTGAAAGACCAATGGCTTCTGATAACAAAACTTTAGGAAACTTCCAACTTACTAATTTACCTCCTGCTAAAAGAGGGGTACCACAAATTGAAGTTACCTTTGATATCGATGCTAATGGTATTGTTAATGTTAAAGCTAAAGATTTAGGTACTAATAAAGAACAATCTATTACCATTACTTCAAGTACTAATTTAAGTGATGATGAAATCGAAAAAATGATGAAAGAAGCTGAAGCTAATAAAGAAGCTGATGAAAAACGGAAAGAAGAAGCTGAAATTAGAAATAATGCTGATTCAATGGTTTTCCAAACTGAAAAGGCTTTAGAAGATTTAGGCGATAAAGTAGATAGTGCTGATAAAGAAAAAGCCGAAGGCTTAGTTAAAGAATTAAAAGAATTACTTGAAGGCACAGATACTGATAAGATTAAAGAAAAGACTGAAGAATTATCTAAAGTTGCGATGGATTTAGCAGCAAAAGTATATCAAAATGTTAAACCAGAAAATGCTACAGAAGAAGAAGAGGCAAGTAAAAAAAGTAGTGATGGTGTCGAAGAAGCATCATTCGAAGAAAAATAATAAATGAGTTTTAGGCTCTAGCAATAGAGCCTTCATTTTGGTTTAAGAAAGGAATATTTTATGGCAAAACAAAGAGTGGATTTTGAAAATACATATAAATGGAATGTTAAAGACTTATTTAAAAGTGATGATGAGTTTAAAAAAGAAGTTAAGTCTTTAGAAAAAGAAATTAAAAAGTTTCAAGAATTTGAAGGACATATTTTAGATAGTGCCGAAAATTTATATAATTTATTAGAATTAGATAGTAATTTAGGAAGAAGATTAGAAAGATGTTATATCTATGCGCATATCAATAATGATGCGGATACTACTGATATCAATTATCAAGAGATATTTGGGGAAGCTCAAAATATTTATACGAAGTATTTAGAAGTAACGGCTTATGTTGTTCCGGAATTATTACAAAAAGATTATAAAGTAATTTCTAAATATTTAAAAGAATTACCTAAGTTAAAAAAATATGAACGGAGTTTAAAACATATCTATAGGGCTAAAGAGCATATTTTAAGTAATGAAGTAGAGAAGGCTTTAACTAGTTTTACTAAATTAATGTCCTCTCCGGAAGAAATTGCAGGTTCCCTAACTGATAGTGATTTTAAGTTTGATAATATTATGGTCGATGGTAAGAGTGTCGAATTAAATGAAAGTAATTATGCAATTTATATAAGAGATAATGACCGTAATGTTAGAAAACAAGCCTTTGATTCTTTATATAAAACTTATGGTAATTTTAAAAATACAATTGCAACTATTTTAAAACATGAAGTAGAAAAGAATGTTAGTAGTGCTAAATTACGCCATTATAAAAGTAGTTTAGAGGCATCTTTATTTCCTAATGAAATACCGGAAGAAGTTTATCATAATTTAATTAAATCCATTCATCAAAATTTACCTTCTCTATATCGTTATTGGGATTTAAAGAAAAAGTTACTTCATTTAGATGAATTACATTTATATGATACTTATGCCGAAAGTACTAATAAAACTACCAAAAAATATACTTTTGAAGAAGCCAAAGATTTAGTTTTAGAAGCTGTTAAACCTCTAGGAGATACATACTCAAAAGATATCAGTAAATCATTTAGTGAAGGTTGGATAGATTCAGTTAATAATACTGGTAAAAGAGGGGGTGCTTACTGTACAGCTTGTTATGATGTTCACCCTTATGTTTTATTAAGTTTTGAAGGTCTATTAAATGATGTTTCTACGCTTATTCATGAGTTAGGTCATGCAATGCATTATTACTATGCCACAAAGTGCCAAGAATATCCAGATTATGGTTATAGTATTTTTGTGGCAGAAGTAGCAAGTCAAACTAATGAAATACTCTTGTGTCGTTATTTACTCGATCATAGTGAAGATAGAAATGAAAAATTACAAATAATTGATGATTTACTCCAAAAATATAAAGCCTCAATATTTAGACAAACAATGTTTGCGGAGTTTGAATTATTTATTCACGAATATACGGAAAATGGTGGGATATTAACTCACGAAAATATGAGTGCTAAATATTTAGAATTAAATAAATTATATTTTGGAGATAATGTAGTAGTGGATGATGCCATAAAATATGAATGGGAAAGAATACCGCATTTCTATATGAATTTTTATGTTTATGAATATGCGACTGGCTTTGCGGCAGCTATTTATTTAGCGAATAAAATATATGAAGGAGATATTAGTACTCGCGATAATTACTTAGAATTTTTAAAACTAGGTTGTACGAAAAATCCAATTGATTCCCTAAAAGTAGCGGGTGTTGATATGTTAAGTCCTGAAGTATTTACAGAATCTATGAAGTATATGGATGAATTAATGAGTGAATATGAAGCATTAATAGGAAGTGAAGATAATGAATAAAAAAGATTATTATGAAGTTTTAGGGGTTGATAAGAATGCGACGGATGAAGAAATTAAAAGAGCCTTCCGGGTTTTAGCGAAAAAATATCACCCTGATGTTAATAAAGAACCGGGGGCGGCTGATAAATTTAAAGAAATTGGGGAAGCTTATTCGGTATTATCTGATAAAAATAAAAGAGCTCAATATGATCAATTTGGTCATG
>CANQHT010000098.1 GCA_947623705.1 uncultured Bacilli bacterium | reverse complement strand
TCTTAATTATAACTATTCTTTTTTTAATTATTGATTTAGTTAGTAAAATAATTGTGGATAAATTAATGGCTTTAGAAAAAAGTATTATAGTAATAAAGCATTTTTTTAGATTAACTAAAGTGTATAATTATGGAGCCTCATGGAGTATTTTAAATGGTGCGAGAATATTATTTCTTATTCTAGCGATTGTTATTTTAGTAGTATTATATTTTTATCACAAAAGATTTAAAGAAAATTCTCGAAATAATTTCGCCTTTGGCTTGGTTTATGCCGGTATTTTAGGTAATTTTTGTAATCGTTTAATCTATGGTTATGTCATTGATTTTTTAGATTTTAATATATTTGGTTATAATTATCCCATCTTTAATTTAGCTGATACTTTTATCGTAATTGGGGTTATTCTTTTAATTATAGCCATCATAAAAAAGGAAGATGAATATGCAGTTAATAGTTGATGAAGAAAATATACGAATTGATAAATATTTAAGTACAAAAGTAGATTATAGCAGGGAACTAATAACTAAAATGCTTAATGATGGGTATGTTTTAGTTAATGGTAAGGTGGTTAAACCTAGTTATAAAACAAAATTAAATGATATAGTTGATATTGATGAAAGTTATAAAGTTCAAAGTGATGTAAACCCAGAAGATATGCCCCTTAATATTGTCTATGAAGATGATGATATAATGGTTATTGATAAACCAAGTGGGTTAGTAGTCCATCCCGGAAGTGGTAATTTTGAACATACTTTAGTTAATGCTTTAAAATATCATACCGATAAATTAAGTGATGTGGGAGGTAGTGAACGAGTAGGAATTGTTCATCGGCTTGATAAAGATACCTCTGGTTTAATGCTCGTTGCGAAATCCAATAAAGCTCATGAGATTCTAGCGGATGATTTTAAACATAAAAGAGTCTACCGCGAGTATTATGCCCTTTTAGTAGGTAACTTCCCAAGTCAAACTGCTTTTATTGATGCCCCGATTAAAAGAAGTAAAGAAAATTATAATAAAATGGCGGTGATGGAAGGTGGTAAGGCGGCCCGAACTAATTTAAAAGTTTTGAAAAGATTTAAAGATTATACTTTAGTAAGTTTAGTTTTAGAAACGGGGAGAACCCATCAAATAAGAGTTCATATGGCTTACATTGGTTATCCGGTCTTTAATGATCCTGTGTATGGTAATAAAAACGCTACCGAATTTGGGCAATTCTTACATTCTAAAATTTTAAGATTTACCCATCCCATTACTCACGAAAAAATGGAGTTTGAAAGTAAACTCCCAGCGTATTTCCAAGAATTTTTAGATAACTTAGATAAGGACTAAAATATTACTAAAGGTAAATACCGTAAATACAAAATAAGGTAGGCTTAAAAGTTGAAAGTGACCGAAACAATCTCTTATCTTTCTAATAAGTAGAAATGAGGCTACCATCAAAGTTAAACTAATTAAAATACTTAATAGTAAATGACTGTTATAACTAAAAATAATTGATAATAAAAAGATTAAAATATAGTTAAGACAAAGAAGAAAAGTTAAGTTATTATCGAGTAAATCATACCAAACAATCTTACATATAGGTATGGTTATATAAAGTATAACTGCAATATAAAAAATAAAAAATAAATTCATATATTCACCCTTTACTAATATTATGAAAAGGGCTAAAATATTATTACAAGGAGGCATTATGCAAGCATTAATTGATGAAAAAGATGAATTAACTATGAGTTTAGTCCATTATTTTGTTACAAAAGAAGATTATACCCCCATAAGTGTCCAAGGGGCTAAAAATGAAATATGGCTAGAAAACTTAAATGGTCCTTATAAAATAGTGAGAATTAATTCCAAATATATTCATAATAATGAACAATATAAAATGGATATTTTTAAAATGAATTATGTTGTTAAACAAATTAAAAGAAAGACTTTATCTTTTAAAATGAATGTTTTAAATATCTGTTTAGATTTAGGTTCCTCTGTTAAGTTAGATGAAAATATAAATAAAAATATTAATACGATTGATTTAACTGATACTTTAGATGTTAAGAAAAATAAAATATTATGTGGGATATTTCCGAATATTACAACGGAAGAATTTAAGAAAAATAAAAGTTTTGATGAAATTATTAAATCAACCGAAGATATTAATTTAAAGACGGCGACAGAAAATGCTAAGTATGAAAATATATTTAAACCAAAAAAGATAATTGCGGTTAAAATAGTTATTGCTTTATGTGTTTTAATGTATATTGTTACCCTTATCTATGGTAATTATTTAAGTGATAATTCTACATATGGCTTTAATTTAGCATTAATTATACTTGGTGCCAATAATACTGCTTTATTTAAAGCTGGAGAATATTACCGCATTTTAACATCGATATTCTTACACGGTAGTTTATGGCATTTAGCAGTTAATATGTATTCTCTATGGATTATTGGTAATCAAGTAGAAAACTTTGTTGGTAAATTTAAATTCTTAGCCATTTATTTAATGAGTGGTTTAATGGGTAGTTTATTTAGTTTAATCTTTTTAGGTAATAGTATGTCTATTGGAGCGAGTGGAGCCATCTTTGGTTTAATGGGTTGCCTTTTATACTTTGGCTATCATTATCGTCTTTACTTATCGAGTACTTTAACTAGACAAATTATTCCCATTATCGTTTTAAATTTAGCTTTAGGTTTTATGGTTAATGGGATTGATAATGCCGCCCATATTGGTGGTTTAATTGGAGGTTATCTAGCCACTATGATTGTCGGTTTAAAATATAAAAGTACCAAATCCGAAACCATTAATGGTGCCATAGTTTACACTCTTTTAATAATCTTTATTATTTATACAATATTTAATTTAATATGATATTAGCCCTTTCATTTTAAGAAATTTCGCATATCTTATGAGTGAAGGGGATTTTTAATGAGTGTTAAGAAAATATTGGTTAAAGAACCTGTTTTAAAAAAAGGTGAACATTATTTAACGAGTGATTATAAAACAAGAGACACTAGAAGTAGCCATAATGGTATGGATCTGATTGGGAAAAACAAAAGTATTGATGATGTTATTGCGATAAGTGATGGCGTCGTTATTACAAGTACCTATTCATCTAGTGCGGGTTATTATGTTGAAATAGAGCACGAAAATAATTATATTTCACGGTATTTACACATGAAAAAAGGTTCCGTTAAAGTTAAAAAAGGTGATAAAGTAACTAAGGGAACCATTTTAGGAACAATGGGAAATACCGGTAATAGTAATGGTGCTCACTTACACTTTGCTATATATAATGCTAAAAGAACGCCTTTAGACCCTCTTCCATACCTCCTTGGTGATAAAAACTTTTCCGCAAACAAAGATAATACATTTCCAGAATTTGTTAAAAATATTCAAAATTCACTCGGTGCCAAAGTTGATGGTATTCCGGGGCCAGAGACTTTAAAGAAAACCATTACAGTATCAGCGAAAGTAAACAGAAAAAACAAAATCGTTAAATACTTACAAGAATATTTAAATTATTTAGGATATGCAAGTATTGGAACATCTGATGGTATAGCGGGGCCAAAATTTACAAAGGCTATAAAAGAATATCAAAAAGATCATAATTGTGTCGTTGATGGTGTAATTACAAAACAAAATAAAACTTGGAAAAATTTACTCAAATTACTTTGATTACTTATAAATAGTGGTTTATGCCACTATTGGTGAATTCGCAAAGTAAAAGCAACTAGCAATTTCAGCAATTAAAAGACAAAAGTAAAAGCAATTAAAAAATCGGT
>CANQHT010000097.1 GCA_947623705.1 uncultured Bacilli bacterium | reverse complement strand
TCAATGGCTGAAAATAATCAAGAATTTAATAAAGATGGTATTAGTCAAAAAATAGAAATAGATGACCAAAATTATAAATACAGTATTATTTTAGATATTGATGTAGAAAATGCTACCGAAGAAGCTTTAAAAGAACAAGGCTTTGAAGGCTTAAAAGATGATGATAGTACAATAGAAGAAAGTAAAGAACTTGCCGAAAAAGATGGTTCAGTTTGTGTAATAGAATAGGTATAGTTAGTAAGTAAAAAAAATAATATCAAGTTTAATTTTTGATATTATTTTTATTTTGGTATTCACTTTTTAAAATACTTTCAATTTCTTCAGGTGATTCTTGACAGCCATTATCTAACCACTTTTTAATAATGGCATTTAATCCAGCTTTAAAAAATTCCATATGATAATCTAAGTATTTATCATCATATAACTTTTTAGATAAATGATAATCGTATTCTCTAATAATAAAGTTTTTTTCCATATTTAATTTAAAATAAGTTTTATAAAATATTTGATTATCTTTTATATGCTTGAATAGTTTTAAAAAATCATTGGAATTATGATTTGTTTCTCTTTCTTCCTTGTATAAGGACATAACATCTTGCTCTAACTCTTTTCCTATTTGTTCTGCTAAATCATAAATATCTAGATAATTAACATAAAAAGTAGAGCGGTTTATTTTGGCGAGTTTACAAATATCAGTAACCGAAATTTCATTTATTTCTTTTGTTTGCAATAAATTTATAAATACTTTACTAATTTTATCTCTTGTTTCTTTTCTTCTTTTATTATTTGGGATATTCATAATCTCACTCCTTTTAATTGGACAAACATCTACAAATTGTTGATTGTTTTTTAACATTGTAAAGATTATACTAAAATTGTAATAAAAAGACAAGTGTCTAATTATTGAAAGGGAGTGATTATATGTCTAAAATTGTAGATGCTAATAAGAAAATTGAAAAAGCAGTCGTTGGAGGTTATAAAAAAATTGAAGATACTGTTGTAGGTGGTTACCAAAAGATTGAAGATAAATTTGTTGATTCTTTCTTAAAAAAAGATGGTGAAACAGTTGAAGAAGCAAAAATGCGATTAAAAGAAGAGCAAAAGAATAGAGAACAAGAAAGTAGGTAAAGTTAGAGGAGGTATAGAAAATGAAAAAAGAAACTTTATTAGAAATTATTTTAGGGACTATTGGTGGTTTAGTATTTGCTGTCGGTATGTGTATGTGTTTAATACCGGAATGGGATTTATTTAAAGTAGGTGTTGCCGTAGCAATATTAGGTTTTATTATTCTCCTTATGATAATTCCAGTTTATCGTAAAAATCATCCGAAAAAAGAACATAATAAAATAAACTGGGGTATTGTAATTACTTGGATCGTCGGCATAGTTGGAGCTTTAATAATGGGATTCGGTATGAGTAAAGTTATGGTTGATGATCCATCTAAAACTGATTTACTAATTGGCATTATAACAGGTATTATAGGTTTACTGATATGTGTCCTTAATTACCCAATATATTCTTATTTAAAAAGTAACAAAGATTAGTATTTAATTGGAAGATATTCTTCCTTTTTTCTTTTGATGTTATAATTATATGTAGTTGGAGGTGTGTTATGAAAAAAATATTAAATAAATTATTTGGGCCAAATAAAATAATTGGATTCATAGTTTTTAATTTAGCCTTTGGTTTACTTATCTATGTTTTTAGTTATCATTTAGAAGATACACCTCTTGCTTATCTAAGTTATCTTTTATCAACTTATGCTTTAATTATATTTTGTATTTGGTTTTATAAAGTATGTCAGTTTAGTAATAAGACAATTAAAAAATCTAACAGTTATAATTTATATAAAGAACATGAATTATTAATTACTAAAATTTTGCTTACACTTTCCTTATTTTTAAATTTTATCTATGGCATTTTTAAATTAGGTACCGGAATCTATTACACCTCCTGGTGGTTTATTACTTTTGCCATTTATTATTTAATACTTTGTTTAATGAAATTGTCAATTGTTAAAGATATAAAAAATGATGTTGATAAAAATTTAAAAAAAGAATATCAAAAACTAAAATTAACAGGTATTATACTTTTATTTTTAAATTTAGTATTGTCTGGTATGATTATTTTAATTATTAAACAAAATCAAGAAATAACTTATGCCGGATTTATTATTTATCTTGTGGCTATGTATGATTTTTATTTAATCATAAGTGCAATTGTCAATGTCATTAAATATCGTAAAAAAAATAGTCCTCTTTTAGCGTCAATTAAATGTATTAACTTAACGGTGGCGATGATTTCGATGATTTCTTTGGAAGTTGCTATGGTTTCAGAGTTTGGTACAAATGATAATGAATTTAAAACGATAATGACAAGTATAATGGGCTTTGTTGTCTGTTTAATTAATACTTCGATGTCTATCTATATGATTGTAAGAGCTAACAAAAAGTTAAATATATATAATAAGGGAAAGGAAAAAATATAATGTCAAAAAGAATAAGTGCCAGAGGAATTATTATTGAAGATGAAAAAGTATATGTAATATTTAGAAGAAAAATAAATGCTGGAATAAAAAATGAATATTATGTTATTCCTGGTGGGGGAATAAATGAAAATGAAACATTAGAAGAAGTCGTTAAAAGAGAATTAAAAGAAGAATTATCTATTGATGTTACAATTGATGACTATTTAGGTTATGATGAAAGTGAAGATACTATTGCCCATTTCTTTTCTTGCTCTATAAAAGAAGGCAATCCTAAATTAGGTGGTGAAGAATTAGCAAGATGTACTCAAGATAATTATTATGAAATTAAACAAATCGCAATAAGTGATTTAGATAAAATAGATATTATAGGAAAAGATATGATAATAAGAGCTAATAAAAAGTTAAAAAATTAGAATATTTTAATGACATATTATAAAATAATGTTATATAATTGAATTAGATAGATTTTAATTATAAAAGTTAGTTTAAGTATCTATATTGAAAATGTTGGTGGAGTAATTTATGAGATGTATTAATTGTAATTCAGAAAATGTCCAAAAAGATGGAAATTATAATGGCAATCAAAGATATAAGTGTATGAGTTGTAACAAAAGATTTATTTTTGGCAAGTATGAAAATGTTAATGAATATATTTTCCATTTCAATTTGAAATTAAAAAAACAAGATAATAATAAATTAACGAAAGAAAACTATTGTATTCCATCTAATAAACCAAGTTATTTAGGTAGAGAAACTTATAGTGATGAATGGGTAAAAAATCAATATGATAAATGTTTAAAAAATTTTGATGCTAATATGAAAAAATTTAGTAAATTAAATCATAATGAATTTAATAAGTACTTAACTAGATTTGTGAAAAAATATAATTTTAAAGAAATTAAAGATTTAAACGAAGTTAATAATATATCGGGAATATATATAATGGTTTTAGATAATTATTCTCAAGTTTATATTGGTATGTCCAATAGTACAATAAAAAGAAGAATAATTGAACATTGGCGAAGAAAAATACCATTTGATCGATTGTTACCTACTAAAAATCATAATCCGTTAATGGCAATTGATTCATTTGGAGCCTTAGATACTACTAGAATATTTTATAAACAAATTGATGATCAAATTTGTGATGGCGATATAACTGAAATAGTAGATAAATTTAATACTAACTATAAATTAAATCGAAATGAGTAATAAATTTCTTTGTAAAATAAAGTACGAAAAATAATAGGATTAAAAAGATTGACTATTTTTGTTTTCTTTATACATCTTGCGAATAATTCGAGAACGTTAGATTTTAAAGAAAGCTCCCGAAGTAAACGGGAGTTTTATTAAAAAAGTTAAAATCCCGAAAAAAGCCTAA
>CANQHT010000096.1 GCA_947623705.1 uncultured Bacilli bacterium | reverse complement strand
AAATAAAAATCATCATAAAGCCTTATAAACACTAGGCTAAACGGTGATTTTTTACTTTATTAACTGTCAAACTCGGGTATAGGTATATGATTATACAAAATAAAAATCATCATAAAGCCTTATAAACACTAGGCTAAACGGTGATTTTTTACTTTATTAACTGTCAAACTCGGGAAGATATATTTAAAAAAATTTTTGTTAATTAGTTATAATTTATAAGCAGACTAGAAATAGTTTGTTTTTCTTATGGTATAATTATTAAAATGTTAATGTTAGTTGACAAATTTCCAACTTAAACAGGTAGATTGCAACTAAAATAAAATGTATAATTTTAGTGTGAGGTGATAAATGTGAATAATTTAGGTGAAAGATTATTTAAACTAAGAAGAGATAAAAAATTATCGCAAGAAGAAGTAGCGGATAAATTAAATGTTACAAGACAAACTATTTCTAAATGGGAAACAGATCAAAGTATGCCGGATTTTGATAAAGTTGTACCTTTATGTGAATTATATGGTATTACTCCTGATGAACTATTTATTGAATTAAAAGAAAAGAAATCTTTAAAAAATAATGCATTTAGTAATGAATTAGAAGAAGAAAAATTAAAGACTAGTAAAAAGGCTAAAGGGATTGCTATAAGTGTTGTATTATATTTTTTGGGAGTCGTCTTTATAATGATTGCAATTCCGGTTATGAAGATGAATCCTATAGTGGCATCAGCTTTATTTTTACTTATTTGTGGAATTGCTACCGGTATCATAATCTACGTATGTATTAAATATAAAAAAGAAAAAACACTTGAAGAAACTGAAAATGATAAATTAAGAAATCAAATTTCCAATGTTGCAGCAATAATATTTACGATTATATACTTAATTATTAGTTTTAAAACAATGGCTTGGCATTTAACTTGGATAATATGGATAATATTTGGTTTATTTGAAGAAATATTAAAATTAATATTTATGTTAAGGAGTTATAAAGATGAAAAGTAAAAAATGGATTATTACTTTAATTATTTTATTGTCTGTTATTATGATTGTCTTAACAATATTTTTTGTAGGTCTTTTACAAAGTGATTTTAAATTTAAAGGTTTTAGATTTGACATGCAAAGTAGTAATGAATTAATACTAGATAAAACTTATGAAGAAAAATTTAATAATATTGTAATAGATGCTACTACAAGTGAAATTTTTATCAAAAGAAGTGATACAGAAAATATTAAGGCAGTAATTTATGGTGAAAAAGATTATACTTTTGTTGAAAATGATCTTGATACTTTAAACATTAAAACAAGTGAAAAAAATTGCCTAGGATTTTGTTTTGATCAAAAGGCTACTAAAATAGAGGTATATTTACCAGAAGAATTTAATGGTAAGATTGATATAAAAAATGATTATGGTGATATTTCGATTGCTGAATTTTTAAATGCTTTTATTGAAGTTACAGAAGGTTATGGAGATGTTTTAATACTTGGTGGTAATAATATTAAAGTAGATAATAATTATGGTGATATCGAAATTAGTAAAGCTAATGTATTAAATATAAATGAGGATTGTGGGGATGTAAATATTACGGAAACAAATGATGTAACTGTAAAAAATAGTTATGGAGATATAAAAATTAAGTCAGTTGCTAATTATCTTAATCTTGAAAATGATTGTGGAGATATAGAAATTAATAGTATTAATTTAAAAAAAGATTCTTATATTAAAGATGATTATGGGGATATCGAAATAGGTAATACAAATGAAATATTTATTGATGCTAAAACCGATTTAGGAGATGTAAAAATTAAAAATAATTATCATAAATCAGATATTACTTTAAAAATAGAAAATGACTGTGGCGATATTGAAGTAAATAATTAAAAAAAGCAAATTTTATTGTGAATATATAAAGTTTATATAAAGTTTGCTTTTTTTCGTGATATAATATTATCGAAAAAAATAGTAATTTGGAAGTAAGTATTTAAAAATTAAAAATAAATGAAAAGAAGGAAAAATAATAATGAATAAAAAAATAATAGTTTTAATTATTGCAATAGTAGTAATTTTAACAATAGGGGTTGGAATTTTGGCTATAAGTTCTAATAATAATAAAAATGAATCAAATAATAATTCAAATACAAATACAACTGAAACAGGAAATAGTAATGAAACCCAAGAAAAACCGAATGATAATGAACCAAATAATGATAAAAAAATTGCAGTCATTTATTTTTCAGCAACAGGTACTACTAAAAAAGTTGCTGGATATATCAAAAATGCCACAAATGGCGATTTAATTGAAATAGTTCCAAAAGAAAAATACACTGATAATGATTTAAATTATGGTAATAATAATTCTAGAGCCAATAAAGAACAAAACGATTCTAATGCTAGACCTGAAATATCCAATAATATAAACACAGATTATTATGATGTCATTTATTTAGGTTATCCAATTTGGTGGGGTGATGTTCCTAAAATAATTTTAACATTTTTAGATAATCATAATTTAAATGGTAAAATAGTCATTCCATTTTGTACATCAGGAAGTACAGGTATAAGTGGTAGTTTAAGTACTCTTAAAAATTATAATAAAAATGTTAATTGGATAGATGGCAAAAGATTTTCAGCTAGTGCAAATCAAGAAGAAATAACAAACTGGGTTAAAAGTTTAAATTATTAAGGAGGAATGATTTTATGAGTAAAATTTTAGTAAGTTATTTTTCAGCTAGTGGTGTAACAAAAGATGTAGCAAGTAAAATTGCTGATATTACAGGTGGCGATTTATTTGAAATTGAACCTGCACAAAAATATACAGATGAAGACTTAAATTGGAATAATGCAAATAGTAGATCATCAGTTGAAATGAATAATCCAGCATCAAGGCCAGAAGTTAGAAGTAAAGTTCCTAATTTAAGTGATTATGATACTGTTTTAATTGGATTTCCTGTATGGTGGGATTTAGCACCTAGAATCATTAATACATTTATTGAAGAAAATAATTTGGAAAATAAAAAAATATATGTCTTTGCAACATCAGGTGGTTCAAGTGTAATAAACAGTTTTAATACTTTAAAAAATACATATAGTAACCTTAATTTTGTTGATGCAAAAAGACTAACAAGTAATGTATCAGAAAATGATATAACAAGCTTTATTATGTAGGTGATGCGATGAGTATAACTATTAATATTTATTATAAAGGTGAAAATGGTAATGCAAAAAAATTTGCCGAAGAAATGGTATCTAGTGGAATTGTCGATAGAGTTAGAAAAGAAGAAGGTAATCTAAAATATGAATATTTCTTACCATTTGATGATAATGAAACAGTTTTGCTTATTGACAAGTGGAAGAATGAAGAAGCATTAGATATTCACCATAAATCAGAAATGATGAGGGAAATAGCAGATTTGCGGAACAAATATCATTTAAGTATGAAAGTAGAAAAATTTAAAAGTTTGGAAGGTGATGAATAATGAAAAAACAAACAGCAGGTAGAGAAAAGTTAGGTAATATTGCGCCTAAATTTGCCGAATTAAATGATGATGTGTTATTTGGAGAAGTATGGAGTAGGGAAGATAAATTGTCTGCAAGAGATAGAAGTTTAATAACAATATCAGCCTTATTTGCCCTTGGGTTATATCCCCAATTAAAAGCTCATTTAGAAATTGGCAAAGAGCACGGCCTTACGAAAGAGGAAGTTGTAGAAACAGTAACGCAATTAGCATTTTACTGTGGATGGCCAAAAGCTTGGAGTACATTCCCTTTAATTGAAGAAGTATATGGGAGTGATGATAAGAATGACTAAAGAAGAATTTGAAAAATTAAATGTTTTTGGATTAGGGCAACCAAATGATGCGTATGCGAAGTATTTTACAGGAAATAGTTATCTGAATCCTATTGCAAAAACGGAAAATGGCATTAGTTTTGCTAATGTAACATTTGAACCCTCTTG
>CANQHT010000095.1 GCA_947623705.1 uncultured Bacilli bacterium | reverse complement strand
TTAGTTTTTAAAGTGTCACAAGCATCAATAATAAAGTCAAAATCTTTATCTAGACTATTTATATTATTTTCATCTAAAAACTCCTCTATGGTCTTAATTTTAATGTTTTCATTAATTTCTTTCGCTTTCTTACTTGCTACATCTACTTTAGATAACCCAATAGTCTTTAAATTAGCTACTAATTGTCTATTTAAATTCGTAATATCTACTTTATCTTTATCAATAACCGCAATATTTTGAAAACCACTTCTAATTAAGCCTTCAAAAGCAAAACTACCTACTCCCCCACAACCTACTAATAATATTTTAGCATTTCTTATTTTATCTAAATTATCTTTTCCAATTAAACTTACTATTCTATCATCCATATATACTCCATTTAAAAACCTAGTGGCAGTTACCTTGATAAAATCCCGCTCTCTCGCAGGTGGTAGAACACATATCAAGTATTAGGATTCCCATACAATGTACAGGCATTCAACACCACAAGATAATTAGTTCCCCTTATTATCAATATAGTCGGTTTTATTGAATAACTTACCATCTAGGTATTTATATTATATCATAGATATAACTATTTATACTACTATTTTTTCTTATTTGACACTTTTTTCTTAATATTTATCTTCTTTCTTTTATAATTTCTCTTAATAAATATTCCTACTAATGTAACCATTATAATAACTGATATAACAAAGATAACTAATAATACTTTTAATAATATCGAATTCTTTCTTATTTCTTTCTCTTCTTCTTTACTTAAACGATTAACAATTATTTTATAAGTAGTACTCGTTTTATCTTCACTAGTTACTCTAATTATTATCTCATTTTCTCCTACTTGTAAATCATTATTATTTAATATCTCTATTTGATCATTTTCTAAACTTTCCGCATTTATTTTAATATTTTCAATTTTATTATTAACTTCTAAATTATAGATAAAAACATCCGGATTAAATTCTATTTTATAACCCTCTATTTCTAATTTCGTTAATTTACTAGAACCATTATTTTTATTAATAATTATTTGATATTTCTCTTCATTTAATTCACTTTCACTTTTAACTGTAACATAAAAGATATTTTTCCCACTGGCAAGATTAAAGGTACCTAAGCCGGTAACTGTCGCAAATTTATAATTTGGAGTTCCTTTTATGGTAATACTATCAATAGATTTATCAACAGTTATTTCATAATTATGTTCATCACTTTTAAATTCCGGACTTAAAACATATCCTTCAACCGCTAAACTACTTAAAGTTGTATCTTCATTAGCTACTTCTCTTGTTATATTTAAATAATAGGTCTTTTGGGTATTATCAGAAGAGGTAACAATAATTTTATATTCATTTAATCCTTCATTTAAGTATCTTTCGCCATCTCCCGTTACTTTAGCAGTTTCACTATTTGGGGTCGCAATAATATTTACTTTATCATATTTATAAGGTAAATTTATATCATATGTATCTTGATCTTGCTTAAATAAAGGACTAATATCAATTTCTTCTAAAGTTAAACTTTTTAAAGTGGCATCACTTGCTAAAACCTCTAAAGATAAATTAACGGGACAAGTAGATATTACCTCATTATCTTTTAGGAAATTAACATTAACACTGATATTAACTTTACCTTCTTTTAAAGGAGTAACAATACCATTTTCATCTATACTAACTATCTCTTTATTATTAGGGCGATACTCTACTTCATAAGGAAAATCACTATTAACGGCGATTAAGGCTTTTTCACTACCTAAACTTATTTTATCTTTATCAAGTAGCACTTCTGCTTCATAAGTATTACCATCACTATCCGATTTAGTACAAGTAACCGCTAAACAACAATTAGGTACCACTATTAAAGACATAATTAAAAAATACAACCATTTCTTCATTACCGCCAACTCCTATTATTTATATTATTAGTATAGCATAATATTCAAATTTAATAAATATAATTTCAAAAGAAAAGCATAACTTGTTGGGTTATACTTAAGAATTATTATTCTTCACCTGGTACTCTGAATTTTCTATCATAAGTTCCTGTTCCTAAAGGAAATTTATCTTTAAATGTTTCTAGTTGACTTGGATTTATTTTGACTTCACAAGATGATGGAACACCATAGAATGTATGATAATTACCAGCATTTCTTCCACCTTCTGTAGTTACATTATCAAATGTAAAACTACTTAAATCTAAGGTGGTTAATTTACCATCATCATAAAACATAGCATTCATATCAGTTACGGAAGATGTATCAAAACTACTTAAATCTAAAGTAGTCCCATTATAGTTATAAAACATATAACTCATATTATTTACTGATGATGTTACAAAATTTGGCCATTCCTTAAATGGTAATTCAACTGATGTATTATAAAACATATAACTCATATCGGTTACTTGAGATGTGTCAAAATTACTCAATTTTAATTCTACTGATGTATTAGAAAACATATAACTCATATCGGTTGCAGCAGATCCAAATCCTTCTGGGAATGTTATATCTGCACTTATATTATAAAACATATAACTCATATCGGTTACAGAGGATGTATCAAATGTGCTTAAATCTAAGGTGGTTCCTTTATAGGAAGAAAACATATTACTCATATCGGTTACGGAAGATGTATCAAAAACACTTAAATCTAATGATGTTCCTTTATAGGAAGAAAACATATTACTCATATTAGTGGTGGCTGAGCCAAATCCTTGTGGAAACATTATGTTACCTATATTTGCATAATTAAACATAGAACTCATATCGGTTACTTTTGATGTATCAAATGTACTTAAATCTAAAGTAGTCCCATTATAGTTATAAAACATATAACTCATATTATTTACAAATGATGTATCAAAATCACTTAAATCTAAGGTAGTTAAATTGCCATCTAAAGCAAACATAAAAACCATATCGGTTGTTTCACTGGTGTTTAAATTATCAAATTTTATATCTTTTAGATTCATTGCAAGCGTAAACATTCCACTTAAATCTTTTGCATATATACTATCTTTGGAGCCAATATATAAATTATATAAGTCTCCTTCTTGTTGTTCAAAGGTTTCAGTAAATACTTGACCTCTATTACCACTAGGTTCTAACCAACCTATTACACTTTTTTCTGGTGACATACTTGTATCTGTTAAATCAAACGCTAATCCTTCACTTATCATTCCATTTATTTCTTCTTCACTTGGTGTTCTTTTTACAAATTCTATCTTTTCTATTGCTGTTTGTTTATCCATTCCTAATTTATATGATTCTGGATTTTCAATATCATAATCTGTTTTTGCAACAACCAATGAGTTCATATATACCTTTCTGCCACTTACTTCACATTGTAAATTACTATTTCTTAAAGTTATGGTTATATTCTTTCCTGCTATATCATTTTGTACTACATCTCTATTTATTATATCAAAATCAACATTTAATGTTCCATTATTTCCTTTACTTATATTGTATGTTAATGTCTTTTTATATTCTTTTATTCCTTCTTCATTTTGTGTAGCATTTTCTATTATCTCTTTTAAATCTATTTGTCTTTTATCTATCTTTAAATTACTTCCACTTAAATATAATGTACCATCGCCTTCTTGGATATAATATGTCCCATCTTCTTTTGTACCTGTTAATGAACCTTTTAAAGTTATGGTTAATTCTGATGTACAAGTGTAAGCTACATTTTCATTATTTTTTCCATCAACAATACTTGCATTAGATATTTCATAATTCTTTCTTTCTAAACTATAATTACTATCTGTATCTATTGTTCCATAATAATGGGTTCCTATTTTTGATGGTGCCATATCACTGGCTAAGATGTTTATATGATATCCTTCTATTCCTCCAGTTAAGACTGATTTACCATAATCTTCTATATCTTCTAATTCTCCAGTAAAATTAGTATCAGTACTACTATCAGTATTTGTTATTTGAAAGTAAGCAAAAGATGATGTTACTATTAATACTGTTAAGACTAATACTCCTAAAATAAGTGATATTTTATTTTGTTTATTCATA
>CANQHT010000094.1 GCA_947623705.1 uncultured Bacilli bacterium | reverse complement strand
CCTTTAAAATGTTTTATTTCATATAAACATTCCATATCATGGACAACTTTTTGAAAAAACATTTCGGGATTACCACCCGTTAAAACTAAAACATCAGCCGCATTAATTTCTTCTTTAATTTTTTCTTGATTATCTTTATAACAATCCAAAACTGTAATATTTTCTTCTTGGTAACCTAAATTTTTTAAAACATTTAAATATTTCTTATATCTCTTAGAATTAACACCAAAATATTCATCTAAACTATTTAATTCATTTGGAAAAGACCAAGGAATAATTACTACTTTAGAAGACTTATCAATATATTTTTCTAAATCTTTAACATAATTACTTAAACTTTCAATATTACTACATAATATATTTTTCATAATTTATAACCTAACTTTTCTAATTCTAATATAGCAATTTTAGATAAATCTTTTTTATTTAATTTGTCTATCTCATAAAAATTGGCTCCTAAAGAATCATCATTTTCTTCATCAATTAAAATATCTTTTTTTATTTTACCTTTATAAGCTGTTATTTCATAAAATATTCCTATATGATGAACTTTTAATGTTAAATCTTCTTTATATGGCCAATTAAAACAAACTGAATCAGTATCAAGTAAATTATATTTTTTTATTTCTAAACCGGTTTCTTCTAATAGTTCTCTTTTTAAAGCATCTTCTGGTGTTTCCCCAAATTCAATCGTACCTCCGGGTAAGTCTAATTTACCATTATATGGTCCACTTACTTTTTTAATCAGTAATATTTTCTTATCTTGTCTAATTAAACCATAACTACCTAATTGTTTATACTCTTGCATTTAATCACCAACTTAAATTTATTATTTTTTACTAAACTCTCTGATTCTTTTTTTAGCATAACTAGTGAAGGCTATATCTTCCCATTCTCTTCTAGGTCCATAAGATAATTCATCCGTAATTATTTTAACACGATCTTTATTCTTTAACTCATAATTAAATGGTACCCATTCATCATTGACCATTGCGGAAATCATCGTATTACCAACATCCGTATGAATTTTATAAGCAAAATCTATTGGTGTTGATCCTTTTGGCATTTCCAGTATTTCCCCTTTAGTGGTATAAACATATATTTTATCCGAGAATAATTCTGATTTAACTTGTCTAACAAAATCTTGATTATCCGTAAACATACTATTAATATCGACTAAAGATTTAAAAAATTGATATTTATTTTTTAAATCATCTTGCATAATATTACGAGCTTCTCCTTTGTTTATTGCCCAATAAGCCGTAAGACCAAAGGAAGCCACTAAATCCATATCGAAAGTTCTAATTTGCGTTTGGACAAGTCTTTCTTGAGGACCAAAAACAGTGGTATGTAAACTTTGATACATATTAGTTTTGGGATTACATATGTAATCTTTAAATTTATCATTAATTGGATGATATAACTTATGAACTAAATATAACGTTTTATAACATTCTTCAACTTCTTGTACCATTATTTTTAAAGAAAATAAATCATGAATATCGGCAATTCTTTCCCCATTATTTAACTTCTTATATATGCCATAAATATTTTTAGTTCTAACCTTTATTTCATTGGGTACTAAAGAATCATTTAAAATTGTTTTAATTTTAAATAACATCTCTTGCAAACAATCAGCACTTTCTTCTTCTAACTTTAATTTTCTTTCTTTAATTCTTTGATACATACTGGGTTTTAAATATCTTAAAGATAAATCTTCGAGTTCACTTTTGATGCGGTATGCTCCAATATAATAAGCAAGAGGTACAAATATTTCCATCGTTTCTAAAGCATTTTCTTTTTGTTTAAATTCACTTTTAAATTGTAAGGTTCGCATATTATGCAGACGATCAGCAAGTTTAATAATAATTATCCGAACATCACTAGTAATACCGGTAATAATTTTTCTTGTGTTAGCTAGGTTATGCTCTTCTTTCGATGAAAAATTCATTTTAGCAAGTTTGGTTACGCCATCAACTAAATTAGCCACATCTTTATTAAAATTTTCGACAATATCTTCTTTGGTAATATTGGTATCTTCTAAAATATCATGTAAAAGACCGGCACAAATTGTATCGGCATCGGCTTGCATTTCCGCTAAAATATAAGCTACATTAACGGGATGCGTTATATAAGCATCGCCACTTTGTCTAACCTGTCCTTTGTGTAAATAATCCGCATAATTATATGCTTTAGTAATCACATCTACATTCTCTGGATTATACTCTTTCACTAATTTAATTAAATCATCAAATGTCGCATTCATAATACTTACCTCCCAATAAAAAACAGCAACAGGCCAAGGGCGCTAATTGCTGCATACTTCTTTATTCATAAGAAAGCATAGACATTCAAATTTTATTGTAATGCTTTTAATATCTAAATTATTTTTAAGGACATATTTACTCATAACTATACTTTCCTTTCAAATAAATTTAGTATAAATTTACTACTTTTTAAAATGAATGTCAATATTTTTTTTGCTTTTTTAGACTACTTTTAAAGACAAAAGCACTTTTTTAAATTATAATTATTTTAAAGGTGATGTTTATGAAGTATGGTATGCCCACTTTAATGGAATTTGATAACATTTTAGAAAATGTACAATTTGCCCAAGATAATAATTTAGATTTTATTGAACTTAATATGGATCTTCCCTATAATTTAGAGATAGATAAAATTGATTTAAAAAAATATAAGATGGAATTTACTATGCATTTATCCGAAAAATTAAATGTAGCTGATTTAAATGATTTTATGCGCAAGAATTATTTAAAAGAAGCTATTAGACAAATAAAACTAGGTATTAAAAATAATATTAAAAAATATAATTTGCATATTGATTCCGGAGTTTATTTTACTTTGCCTGATGGGAAATTCTTTTTAAATGAAAAATATTTAAAATTATATTGTCAAGAATTAAATAAAAGTTGTCGTGTTTTAAATAAACTTGCTCAAGAATATAATATTGAAATTAATTTTGAAAATACAAAAATCTATTCTTTTACTTATGAAGCCATTAAAATTATTAATAAATATAAATATTTAGGTTTTACTTTAGACATTGGCCATAATGAAAAAAATGGTAATAAAGCCTATCCCATTTTTAAAGAAACTAACAAAATTAGACATATTCATCTGCACGATTATGATGACAAAAGTGATCATTTAGAAATTGGTAAAGGTAATATAGATTTTAATTTATATAATGACGTATTAAAAAATAATTATATAGTTATTGAAGTAAAGTTAAAAAATGAATTAGCAAACAGTATTAAAAAAGTTAAAAATTTATAAATCCTCTACTACTTCTTTAAAATAAGCATTAGCTTCAAACTTACCATTATTATATAAATCTAATATTTTATCTTTACTAGCCCACATCACATCATTTACTTCTTCTTCTTGAACTTTAACATTTTTAATATCCTCATCACTATAAAATAAATAGACTTCTAAAATATCATTACAATGTTCATAGTATCTTAGAGTTCTACCAATAAACTTATATTGACATTTAGATATATCGATACCTAATTCTTCTTTGACTTCTCTTAAGGCTGCCTTTAGTGAGTCTTCTCCCATTAAAGCGGAACCTCCTGTACATTCCCACATTAAAGGATGACTTTTATTGGCACTTCTTTGGGTTATTAGAAATTCACCCCTTTGATTTTTTATCCAAGCATTTACCACTAAATGAAATTCGCTATCTAATAATTTATCTCCCCTTCTAGCGGTCTTATTTAATTTTTTCTTATTCTTATCATATAAATCCCAATATTCCATAATTACCACCTAGTTATAGTTTATCTTCTTTTTCATAAAATGGCAAGGCATCAAATTATATATCAAATTTTATAAATTTTTTTAACAAATTTTAATGAAAAAAAAGGAAACTCGAGAAAAAGCGCGAATATATAAAGTGAAAGGAGGAAAATTATGGCTAAAACCGAAAAGGTCCTTTTAAAGGATGAAGTAGTCAAGAAAATATTTACAAGTGGTACTGAAATCTCACAAGAATACTTACTTAATATCATCAGTGCTATTATAGAAATTCCTATTGAAAAGTTAAAAGCCGATTTTGAAATAGT
>CANQHT010000093.1 GCA_947623705.1 uncultured Bacilli bacterium | reverse complement strand
TATCAATTTTTTCAAATTATAAAAAGCAGATATTTCTATCTACTTTCTACTTTTTTCCGAAAACTTTCGGAAGAACCTTAATTAATATTCTCTTTTTTAATGTCATTCAAAGAATTTATCAATCCGGGTATTAAGAACTACGGAAATCTTATACAAAGTATCAATTGAGCAACCAACTTCGCCTTTTTTAAATTCTAGTCTTCTTGTAAAATCATAAGACTTATCAATATCTAAGGCTAGTTGTTCTTGAGTAATCCCCGCCAAAGTGCGATACTTCTTAATGTTTTCGGATATTCTTTTCCGAATATCATCTTTGAATTCAAAATCTCTTTTAAATGCTGTCATTTTATAACCACCATCTATATTGTTTCAAAAAAAGATTAATTTGTCCGGGAACTAATATGTCCCTAAAAGTTTTTGGCTTAAAAACTCGAGAAGATATTTACAAAACCAAAGTCCTTTGGTATAATTTAATTACAATAAGAGGGAGTGGTTATAATGAAAATGTTAACTGCAGAAATTACAAATTTACTAGACAAGTTATATAACCTAAGAGGAGAAGATAGTGTTATATTAACCAAAATGGCTAGTGAAAAAGAAGTTGCTAGTGAAACCAAAGAAAGGACAACTAACGAAAAAGCTGAACTTCAAGAAAAAATCGCGAATTTAACCGAAGAGTTAGAATTACTTGCTAGTGAAGGGAAAAAATTAGTTGAGGTTTTAAGTCAAATTAATCCGGAAGACTTTAAAACAGTTTTAGATAAATTACATATTAATTTTAATCCTAGCAAAATAAGTGAAGAAGTTAATAGTTTACTTCCTGAAACAATTGAAAAAGTTGAAGAAGAACAAAGAGTAGCTAAAGAAAAATTAGTTAATGTGGAAGCTGAGATGAATGAAGCAATTGCAACGATTGAAGAACTTGCAATTAGAAGAGATGAAGCTTTAGCTAACCAAACTAGATTAAATGAATATTTTGATTTAGCTTTAAATGGTAATATTAATATAACCAGAGATTCAATAACTAGTTTATTAGAAAAGTTTGATTTTACAGAAGATGAATCAAGAGAAGCTGCAAAAATACTAATGTTCCCAGAAGATGCTTTATATGAATATGAAGAGAAATTAAAAAATGCCGAACAATCAGGAAAGAGTATTTCGGAAGTATTCCAAGAAGCTAAAGAAGGAATAGATGAAAAGATTGAAGAAAATGAACCTGCATCACCAAGAGATGAACTTATTAATTTACTTACGGAATTAGGTTTTGATTATTTAGACTTTACAAGTAATGATTTAGAAAAAGTTTTAGCTAATTATAATCAAGCAACATTAAGAAAAAATGTTGAATTTGCTAAAAATAATGGTTTAAAATTAGATTTATTTGTCGAAAATGTTGCCTTATTATATGATAAAGAATTCGAATCTAAAGTTAATAAATTAATGGAAATTGGTAAAGATGCTTTTGATGTTTATTTAAATCCGGATGTTTTAGTTAAACATAATAAAAAATCATTAGATAATGTTATTGATACATTTAAAAATAGTGGTTTAGATCCTAAGATTGTACCACTTATGGCTTATTAAGGAGGTTAATATGGATAGTCTTAATGAAAAAATAGAATTATTACAAGATTATGGTATGCCTGAAAAAGAAATTGCCAAAGTTAAATCAAGATTTATGCCTGCTTTAGGATTAACTTCTTATGATGAGTTAAAAGCTATGTTAGATTATTTAAAAGAAAAAAATATTAAAATAAAAAATGCTCGTCATGTTAAAGATTTAGTTAATGAAATAAGTAAAGTTCGTGGTGGTGTTACTCTTTTAGAAGAAGTCAATGCTGTTTCTATTTATGAACAAAATCCTAAATATTTAAGTTATAGTGCTTTTGAAATAAGTAGAAGAATTAACTATTGTAAATTTAATAATATTGTTTATCAAAATGAAGATGGAACATATAAAGATTTTATCTTTAATGAAAAGGAATTTAATCAAGAATTAGAAAGCCATCGCAAGGTAGAAAAAGAAGAGACACCCTTAACTGATAACGATTTTAAATTTGAACCAGTAAGTGATGAAGATATTAAATTTGTTGAACCAGTTGATTTTACACCAAGTGTTGAAGATGTAACACCAACATTTAATGGTTTTGATAATATTGAACCAACAGAACCTGACTCATTTAAAGAATTAATTAGTTCTGAATTAAGTGAAGATAAACCTAAAGATGATTTTACAAGTGATCTTGATGATTTAGAAGCCAAGACAACTGATTTTGATGCTTTAAAAAAAGAACTTGCTGAATATGGTGAAGGTTTAGAAAAATCTACTGATGATTTAGATAATTTAATTAGTTTCAATGATTATAATTTTGATAATGATGAAGGATATGGAAGGAGAAGAGCAGCATGAAATTTTTAGAAAAATATGATTTTAATAAAGAACAAATTGCTGATTTCCTAAATAATTCTCCCAAAAAATTAATTGATGCTATTAAAGAACATAAAAAATTAGTAACCGAAAATATTGCTTATTTAAAAGATTTAGGAGTTACTAATTATCAACAAATATTCTTAGAATATTATGATATGTTTTTAAATGATCATAGCAATTTTGTTGATATTTTTGCTAAATATGATCCTAAAGATTTAATTGAAAAATTAGAAAAGAATTATCGCATTGTGGAATATTTATAGAATTTCATTTGCGGAATTCTTTTTTTATGTTTGATTTATTTATTTGGTGCTATAATAAAAATGTGATGTTTATGAAGTATATAATAATTGTAATAGTAATGTTTTTCTTAAGTGGTTGTAATGGCATAAAAGATGTTGATAAGTCCGAGTTTTTCAACATTAAAAGTAATAATATTGAAGTTTATGATGAAGTTTATTTACAAGATTTACTAGAGATGCAAGTAACAGATAAAAATTTTCAATTAATTAGTGATAATTACCGAATTGATACCAATACAATAGGCAAGAAAAAATATGAAATATTATACCAAGTTGATAATAAAAAATATCGCTATGTTTTTAATATCGAAGTAGTTGATACCGAAATGCCTCGGGTTTTCAGTGGGACTAATAAAACAGTTAATTTGAATTATGAAGGCGATTTGTGTAATTTAATTACTTATGGGGATAATTATGATGGGGATATTTTATGTGAAATAACAGGTGATTATGATTTAACTAAACCGGGAACTTATAAATTAAAATATAATTTATCTGATAAAAGTAATAATTTAAAGGAAGTAAATGTTACTTTAAATGTTAAAGAAAAGAGTAATGAAAAACCCACTACACCTCCCAAAAAAGAAAATACTTTATTTACGGATGTATACTCTAATTATAAAAATGATACTAATGAAATAGGCATTGATGTATCTAAATGGCAAGGCGATGTTGATTTTAATAAAGTTAAAGAAGCCGGAGCTACTTTTGTTATGATCAGAATGGGTGTTCAAAAAGAAGTTAAGGGAGATTTATTCTTAGATGAATATTTTAAAGATAATCTTAAGAAGGCAAAAGATGCTGGTTTAAAAGTGGGAATTTATCTTTATAGTATTGCTACAAGTAGTAGTGAAGCGACTGAACAAGCAAATTGGGTTTTAAAAAATTTAGATGGTGAAAATTTAGATTTACCAATTGTCTTTGACTGGGAAAGTTGGTCTAAATGGAATAGTTTTAAAATTAGTTTTCACGAAATTAACAGTATTGCCAATAATTTTATGAATACTATTAGTAACAATGGTTACGATGCTATGCTTTATAGTAGTAAATTCTACTTAGAAGATATTTGGACAAATAAATTAAACTATCCCGTATGGCTTGCCCATTATACTAAAAAGACAAGTTATGAAGGCGATTATTTAATTTGGCAAATGTGTAATAATGGTAAAATTGAGGGTATTAATGGTGATGTTGATATCGATATTATGTATCATTAATGTCAAGTTAAGTGTCAAATAAAAGTAATTTAATTTATAAAAAATTCTCTTAATGCTATAATAAAAATAAGAACATCTGGTAAAAGTCAACAGGTAAAATAAAAAAGTTTTAGATATATTTTTAATATATTTAAATAAATTA
>CANQHT010000092.1 GCA_947623705.1 uncultured Bacilli bacterium | reverse complement strand
ACACCAGAAATTCTTGCTTTTCTTTTTTTCGCATATCATTTTTGCTATTTTTACTTCACACTAGAAATTCTAGAGCCAAATTTTCAACATTCTTATTTATCTATTATCATTATTAAATAGTAAAAATAATCTAACTATTTGTAATATAGAAGTTAAGACCGAAGCAACATAAGTTAAAGCCGCACTAGTAAGCATTTTCTTAACGCCGGCACTTTCTTCATCATCAACTAACTTTAGTTTTTCTAATTCTTTTCTGGCTCTTCTACTAGCATTAAATTCAACCGGTAAGGTTACAAGTTGAAAAATTAAACCAATAGTTATTAAACCAATACCAAAGATAAAAATATTAAAGTATTGAGTTATTAAACCAAAGAAGATTACCCACCAGGAGAAAGAAGATGTTAGACTTACTATGGGTGCAATTAAACTTCTAATGCGCATCATTTTATAGCCTTCTTTATCTTGAATAGCGTGACCACATTCATGAGCAGCAACAGAAAGAGCTGCAATACTTTCACCCTTAAAGATATCTCTTGATAATTTAATAACTTTCCTGTTTGGGTCATAATGATCAGTTAAATTACCAGGAGTTTCAACTACATATATATCTTCTAAACCATGAGCATCCAATATTTTTCTTGCTACTTCAAAACCACTGATACCCTTTTTATTTTTAATTTCTTTATATCTTTTATATGACGCACTAATATTTATTTGAGCAATTAAAGGTATAATAATTATTATAATAAATAGTAAATCATTTGCTATATTATTAGTCATCTATTTCACCTCGTATATAGTACCTTCTCTTGTATCTTTTAAAACTATTCCCATTTCTAATAATTCATTTCTTATTTTATCTGCTAAATCATAATCTTTATTGGCTTTCGCAGTATTTCTTTCTTCAATCTTAGTTTTTATAAATTCTTCATCAATATCTTTTTTATCATTTTTTGTTAAATCTAAACTTAAAACTTGATCAAAATCTTTAATGATTTCATATTTAGTATGGTCATTTATGTCCATTTTTAATACATCATATAAATAAGTTATAGCATTCGCCGTATTTAAATCATCACTTATTATGGCTTTAAATTCATCTTGACACTTCTTAAAAGCTTCCTTATCTACTTCACCATCTAAATTTAAACTTAAGACTCTACTTTTTAATTTTTTATAAGCATTCTCGGCTCCATCTAAAGAAGAATATGAGAAAACAAGTTGTTTACGATAATGACTAAGTAAGCACATATAACGATAACTTAAAGGATTATAACCTTTTTCTTCTAAAGTAGTAACAGTTAAAACGCCACCCTTACTTTTACTCATCTTACCACTTTGATCATTTAAGTGTTCGGCATGCACCCAATAATTACACCATTTATGACCGAGATAACTTTCAGATTGAGCAATTTCATTCGTATGATGTGGAAAAATATTATCAACACCACCACAATGAATATCTAAGTATTCTCCTAAATATTTTAAACTAATTCCAGAACATTCAATATGCCAACCTGGATAACCTTCACCAAAAGGACTATCCCATTTTAATTCTTGACTTTCAAATTTACTTTTAGTAAACCATAAAACAAAATCGGCTTTATTCTTTTTATTATCATCAACTTCTACGGTATCTCTAACTCCACCGATTAAATCATCAGTTTCTTGATTAGTTAAGACATAGTAATTTTTAAGTTTAGATGTATCAAAATAAATATTCCCACCCGCAGGATAAGCATAGCCTTCATCTAATAATTTTTGAATAATTTTAATATATTCCGAAATATTTTCCGTTGCTGGACTAATAATTTCTGGTTTTTTAATATTTAACTTTTTAAAATCTTCAAAAAAAGCATCCGTATAAAATTTCGCAATTTCTAAAACAGATTTATGTTCTCTTTTGGCACTTTTAACCATTTTATCATCACCGGTATCGGCATCACTTGATAGATGACCAACATCCGTAATATTCATACATCTTTTGACATTAAAACCGACATAATTTAAAGTTTTTTCTAAAATATCTTCCATTATGTAAGTTCTTAAATTACCTATATGCGCATAATGATAAACAGTTGGACCACAAGTATACATAGTAACTTTATCATCATGCCAAGGTTTAAATTCTTCTTTTTTTCTAGTTAAAGTATTATATAAATACATAACTATTCCTCCTTACTTAAGTCTATCTAAGACTTTTTCTTTTCCAATTAAATATATTTCATTAGGAAGTTCAGGGCCATGTTCTACACCACTTATTTTAATTCTAATTGGCATATACAATAGTTTACCCTTAACATTACATTTTTCTTTAACAATATCTATTACTCCCGCAATAGAATCAATATCCCAAGATGGTAATTTTTCGAGTTCTTCACGATAAGTTTTAATAACTTCAGGAATAACTGGGTCGCTTTCTAAAAATTCCTTATTTTCCTCACTAATATTTATGGTATCATTAAAGAAAATATCCACTAAATCATTAATTTCTTTACCATAAGATAGATGATCTTTATAAGTAATTAATAAATTATCTAGCCATTCAAGACTTTTTCCAGTTACATCTTTTGTAAAGAAAGGTTTTATAAATTCTAAGTATTCCTCGTCATCTAAATCTTTAATATATTTAGCATTAAACCATCTTAATTTTTTAATATCATAACTAGCAGGACTTTTACTAATTCTATTCATATCAAAGGCTTTAATAAGTTCATTCATGGTATAAACTTCTCTATTTTCTGTGGGACTCCAACCAAGTAATACTAAATAATTAACGATGGCTTCTGGTAAATAACCTTCATTATATAGATCCATAAAAGAAGCATCACCATTTCTTTTAGAAAGTTTATTACCGTCACTACCTAAAACCATTGGTACGTGAATATATGTTGGGGCTTCCCAACCAAAAGCTTCGTAAAGTAAATTATACTTTGGAGTTTGGGCTAAATATTCATTACCTCTTATAACATGGGTAATATGCATTAAATGATCATCTATAACATTTGCAAAATTATAAGTTGGATAACCATCACTCTTAAGTAAGATTTGGTCTTCTAAAACACTATTTTCAACTCTGACATCCCCATAAACTACATCGTGAACAACAGACACACCTTCTTTAGGCATCTTTTGTCTAATAACATATTTTTCGCCATTTTTAATTTTTTCATCGATTTCTTCTTGCGTTAAATGGGAACACCTACCATCATACATAAATGGCTTTTTCTTTTTGTCGGCGATTGCCCGCATTTCTTCTAAAGTTTCTTCGGTACAGAAACAATAGTAAGCCTTACCCATTTTAACTAATTCTTCAGCATATCTTTTATAAATATCTAATCTTTCACTTTGAATATATGGACCTACTTCCCCAGCATTATTTGGGCCTTCACTAATATCCATATGACATAAATTTAAAGTATTATAAATAAAATCAATAGCCCCTTCTACTTTTCTTTCTTGATCAGTATCTTCAATTCTTAATATAAAGTCTCCACCATCATGTTTAGCCACCAAATATTCAAATATGGCAGTTCTCAAATTACCAATATGCATAAATCCGGTTGGGGATGGTGCAAATCTTGTTCTTGTTTTCATAAATTCCACTTCCTTATGTCTTATTTTACCATATTATCAGTATTTTTTGAATTATTTTAAAACAAAAATAAAAAGAAATAATATTCCAAAATAATATTATTCCTTGACTTCTAAATTATTAACCTTAAAAATTATTGTTTATCAAAATATAAGAAACAAAATGCACTAGTATCAACTGAAATTTTTGCTCGACCAGATTCAAATTTTATAACATCTGTACCAGTTATTTTTTTACCTGCTGTATCAACACATCCAGATTTGGCTTGATTGAAATTATAACCTGTTGTTGGGAATGTCGCACTGGTATTTTCTTCATAATCGCCAGCACCTTTAGTTTTCTCTAGCATTACGGCAAAAACACTCCCATAAGATAATTTTTCTTCTTTTTTTTCTGTTTTATTACTATTATTTGGCATATCTAATGTGCTATACATAAAAGCCAAGCCTCCAATTTGAACAATTGCTAAAACCATGCATATTACAATATTTAACATTTTTTTATTTTCCATCATACTCTCCTTATTCCACTTTAATTATAATATTAATTAGTATTTAAAATCAAGTTATTTTTGACTTTTGGTCGCGTTTTTAAAGTACGGGTGCGAATAAACAATCATAAAAAAAGTGATTAATCTCGAAAAATACCTTATAATTA
>CANQHT010000091.1 GCA_947623705.1 uncultured Bacilli bacterium | reverse complement strand
ATTGCGGAATAACCAATTGCTGAACCAATCTCTAAAATATTTTTAACATTATGCTCTTTAATATACTTCATAATAAAGGCAATTGATTTCTTTTCAATTATGGGTACATTTTTCTTTTGCGCATAATCTTCCATTTCTAATATTAATTCTTTCATATTACTCCTAACTATATTCTGCTATTAAACCTTGAAATTCTTCATAGGTATTAGCAAAATGTAATTTACCTCCCTTATCAGCATAGAAATATAAATAAGTATCAGGACTTGGGTTTAATGCGGCTTCAATTGAAGAAGCACTTGGATTACTAATCGGTCCTACCGGCAGTCCAATAAAACTTGTATTCCTTGTATTATATGCATTATTAGCATTTAAGTCTTCTGTCGTAAGCGTTTCATTTAAAGCTTTTCTCACGCCATAATACGCCGTAACATCCATTCCTAAACTCATATTTCTATTTAACCGGTTATGTATAACAGCACTCGCTACCGCCCGGTCTTCTTTTTGCATAGTTTCATTTTCAATAATACTTGCCATTGTTAATATTTCATGAACACTATAACCAGATGCATTAATGCGAGTAATATAATTATCTAACACTTCTTTAGATTTATCAAGCATTTTTTCTAAAATCGCTTCAATACTACTATCTTTAGCAAAGATATAAGTGGCTGGGAATAAATAACCTTCTAAACTATAATATAGATCATTATTTAAAATACTTTCATCTAAAAAGTCATATTTATTAATTAATTTCTTTAAGTATTCGGGATTCTCTAAAACATTTAGAATATCTTCTTCACTGTAGTCAAACTTATCAGTTATTTGTTTAATATAATCGGTTACTCTTTTCCCTTCAATAAAAGTAATTTTAATACTATCATCTAAAACATCACCAATACTTATTTTATTAATAATCTCTTCTGTACTATCCCTTCTATCTAAAGTATAAGTACCGGCCTGCATAATTAAATTACGATGTAATCCCACATATATTGTGGCAGCGATTTTACTTTTAATTAACTTCGCTTCATACAAATCATTAATTATTTCTCTTTTACCAGTCCCTCTTGTAATTGTAAAAGTAACTTCTTCACTATTTTTAGAAACACTAGTTAAACCATAAAAATATAACCCAATCATTATGAGAATGACCGCTAAAATACTTATTAAGATAATTAATATTTTTTTATTTTTTTTACGCATACTACCTACCCATTTATTCTTTCTAATATATTATTTAACATTGCTATTTCTTCTTCATCTACTGGTTTTAAGGTATCTTTTATTCTTTTACCACTATAGATTTTACTCGTAATTTGATCTTGATAAACTAAATAACTTTCTTTATTCTTTTCTAATTTAAATAATAATTTAAATTCTCTTTCACTACCTTTTTTATTTTTCACTAACATTTTTGCACTTCCTCAAATAATCATCTAAGATAATCGATGCTGCGATAGCATCTATTCTATTTTTGGTATTTTTAACATTTTCATTATTAAGATGAATTAAATTTTCTGATTCCTTTGTCGTAAGTCTTTCATCAAATAACTCGACTTTTAAATTATTTTTCTCTAATAATTCTTTAAATTTTAAACTTCTTTCTCCCGCAAAACCAACACTACCATCCATATTTTTAGGTAGTCCCAACACAATTAAACCTACATTATTATCATTCACTATCTCTAAAAGTTCCGGAATAACACTCCCATAATCTTCCGTATTAAACTTTAATACTTTTAAAGGACTAACTAAAGTATTCGTTTTATCCGTAATACTAATACCTAAAGATTTTGTACCTAAATCTAACCCTAAATAACGCATTATTTACCTTCGTAAGAATTAATTAACGCTAGTAAAACTTCTTCTCTTTTTAAAGATTTCATCTTTTCTCTAGCCCCTTCAAAACTAGAAATATATGTTACATCACCAGTTAATAAATAACCAACTAGTTGATTTTCTGCTTTATAACCTTTCTTTTCTAAACTTTCAATTACTTCATTTAAAGTGATTAAAATTAACTCTTGTCTTAAAGCCACTACATTAAACACACTTGTTCTGTCCATATATTTCATCACCCAGATTAATTCTATCAAATAATCATTAGTTTTTCAATATATGGAAGGCAAGATTATCACATAAAAAGAATGCTTATACAAGCACCCTTATTGATTTTATTTATTAATCTACTGTTTCAATATTCGCAGAATGACCTGCTGGATATATTTCATCCATTCTTTTATTAATAAAGTCTTCTTGACCTTTCTTAACTATTATATGAATATCTGATGGTACACGAATATCACTTGAACCACTTGCATAACCAAATATATGATTATAACTATTTGATGTCGTTAATCCACCAAATATTGCTTTATTCATTTTTAATTCCTTTAATTTTGTACACCCATCAAACATATAACTCATATTTGTTACTTTTGAGGTATCAAATGTACTTAAATCTAATGTGGTTCCTTCATAGCCAGAAAACATATAACTCATATTTTCTACATTTGTTGTTACAAATTTTTTCCATTCTTTAAATGGTAAATCAGCTGTTATCAAACCACCAAACATATAACTCATATCGGTTACTGATGATGTATCAAAACTGCTTAAGTCTAATGTGGTTCCTTCATATCCATAAAACATATAACTCATATTGGTTACTTTCGAGGTATCAAAACTGCTTAAATCTAAGGTAGTTAATTGAGATTCCAATTCCATTGGCGAAAACATATAACTCATATTGGTTGTTTCACTTGTGTTTAAATTGTCAAAATTAATTTCCTTTAAATTTATTGCAATTACGGATAAACCACTTAAATCTTTTGCATATATTGTTTCATTTGAGCCGATATATAAATTGTATAAATTTCCTTCTTTTAGTTGAGGCTCACTAGAAGATAAATCCATTACTTGTCCTCTATTGCCACTTGCTTCTAACCAACCTATGACACTTTTTTCTAGTGACATACTTGTATCTGTTAAATCAAAGGCTAATCCTTCACTTATCATTCTATCTATTTCTTCTTCAACTGGTAATCTTTTTACAAATTCTATTTTTTCTATTGCTGTTTGTTTTTCCATTCCTAATTTAATGGCACTCATATCTTCGCTTTCCATTTTAGACATATCAACTAATGAAGTCATATATACTTTTCCTTTAGGCTCTTTAACACTACAACTTATATTTTTATTAGTTATGGTAAAATTAATTGATTTTCCTGCTAATGAATTTTGATTTGCATCTCTATTTATTATATCTATATCAACTGTTATATCTATACTAGTATTGCCTTTAATTGTATAACTTATTTCTGTTTGATATCCTACTCCTTCTTCTCCCATACTTTTATCTATTATTTGTTTTAAATCTATTTGAGTTGGATTTATACTTACTTTATTACTTCCACCATTTTTGGAACCTAAATATACATACCCATCTTCTTCTACTAATGGATTTACTGTTACTTCTTTTGATTCACCATTAACCATTTCAGTTATTTTTCCTTTTATTGTTAATTCACTGGTACAAGATAGTTCTGTATCTTCACTTTCCGCTCCACTTATTTTTGCTGTTGATATTATATGTTGTTGTTTGTCAGTTTCATAATCATTTTCTTCAACATTTGTTGCCCAATATGGTGTTCCTTTTTTACTATATCCCATATCACTGGCTTTTAAATTTATATGAAGATTATTTATACCTTGATTTAATGTTGGTGTTCCATATTTTGTTAATCCTTCTGTTTCACCGGTTAAAGTGGATGATGTTTCTCCTTCTCCCGTACTTACTATTTGAAAGTAAGCAAATGTTCCTCCTACTACCACAAATAATAATGTTAAGGCTCCAATAAAAGTTAATATTATAGTCTTTCTTTTGTTCTCTTCATTCATTTTCTACTCCTCTTTTCTTTAGTATTCCAAATAATTAATATTTTCATACTATACGTATTAAGTATATCATATCATTTTTATTTATGAAATCATTTTTGTATGATGCTTGACACACTCTATACTCTATAAGATAAGTATAAAGTACCCCCCCCGAAAGTCAAATAATTTCTTCAAGAACCTTATATTTTCTTATATTTTCTCCATTTTTTTGTAAAAAACTGTAAAGAAAAAAGTACTTTTATATAAGTACCTTATTCTTTTTTAAGTTCCTATTAACAGCTGGAATCGCTCGCTTTTTTAAGTTCCTGTTAAAAGTCGGAATCACTCGCTTTTTTAAGTTCCTGTCACAGCCGGAATCGCTCGCTTTTTTAAATACA
>CANQHT010000090.1 GCA_947623705.1 uncultured Bacilli bacterium | reverse complement strand
GGACTAATAACTCCTAAAAAATCTAAAACAATATTTAAAATATTTAATTTTTGGACCGCTATAATAATGGCTAAAACCAAACAAGCAATAAAGACAACATATAATAATTTTAAGATTCTTTTGCTTAAAGAAATTACTTCATTTAGTTCTTGTTTATTAATATCTTTTGTAAATAAATTTTTCATACTTTCACCTTCATTATAATTATACTACAAAAAAAGAAAAAAACACAGCAAATTATTCTGGTTTCTTTCTCGTAAGTTTATTTTGTTTATTCATCTTTCTTTTAACACTAGCCATTATTGGGCGATAATCATACATATAATCTTCATGAATTTCTGTAATCATTTGGGCAACGGTTAAATAATCTAAAGAAAGTTCATAGTTTGGATTAGGAATAATACTATATAAATACCCTATTTTAAAATATAAATTAGATTTACAACGAATTGATTTACCACTTAAGGCTAAAGCTTGTTTAAAGAGTTCTAAAGCTTCTTCATAAGATTCAGTTTGAAATTTCTCTTCAGCTTTTTGAAATAAACCAATAAGATCTATTTTATCGTCTTTAGTATAGACATGCTCATGCAATAACACTAATCTTTCTTGTTCTCCCCGACCTAAATAAAAGATTTTCATTGCTTCTTTTGGTAGTAAATAACTCCGTAATACATAATTTTCATGATGTGACTTTGGTGGTAATAAAATTAAACCATCTTGAGCTATATTAGGTAAATTATCTAATTTTTCATCTAAAGAATGATTTACAGTTTCCATATCTGTTGGATTAAAAATTTCCAAATAATAATTAATTTCTTGTAATAATGAATAAATAATACTATCTTCAATTGTTAAATGATTTCTTTGACTTTTTACTTTATAATCTTCTAAATATAACGCTAAAGGATAATTTTTATTATTAATTGCTTCATAAACATAATTTGCTTTAGCACTTTTTGCTTCCAGTACTAAACCAGTCTCCATCATTTGTAATAAATCTTGTAAAAGATCATAAACATTTTCAAAATACATATTTAAAGAATGTCTTTGTTTAATTTCTTCTAATAACATTAAGGCTTTATCATATTCTTTCATATTAACTAAAGCATATACTTCTTCTTTTTCACACCTAGCATTATTAACTACTTGTATTAATAATTTTTTAATAACTAAACTCATAATGTTTAAATGGTCATTATAACTATTATTTAATATTTTTAAAGCCGCAACAAATTGTTGCGCTAATATTTTTTGATAAAAACTAGAATTATCTAAATTTTCAAAGGATTTAATACTAATATTTTGAATTATATCTTGATACTTGGCATCTAAAGCTGTTAAAAAACTTAATAAATACACACATAGTAATTTATCATTCGCATCATATTTATCACTTTGCCAAATAGTATCTAAATAGGTTTTAATTTTCGTATAATCTCCATTTTCTAACTGATGCAAAAATAATCTTACAGCGACATCATAGTAATCGGGATTTATTTCATAAAGTAATTCATAACAACTTACAGCATCCTCTACTTCATTAATTGCTTTTAAATGTTTACCATAATTATATAAAACTAAATAGTTTCTAAAATCATACTTATTATCTCCATCATACTCTAATAGATTAGCATATCTTAAACTAATAATATCATCATATGAAAAACCATAATCAATTAGATTTTCATAAGTAAGTGGTATTCTTTTAATAATCATTTTTAAAAATTTTTCTTTTAAAGTCATACAAACAACCCCCTTCTTTTTAAATTGCTCTACTATTTTAGTATAATTTTATTTATTTGTAAAGAAAAAAGCACCATTTAGTGCTTATTTACACATATTATTTGTCATTGTATTGGCTTTATCAAGCATCGTATTAATTAATTTATCAGCCTTATTCTTAGTACTTTTATTAATTAGAGTATATGCCCCTAAACCAATTAAACCAGCCATTACCATCCCTGATAAAACTTCCATCTTTTTCAAAATATCGTTCACCTCTAGTAGTAGTATGGCTAAAATTTACTTAATTATGTATAAATACCGCTTTTAATCTTTCTTCTAAGGTAGTCTTTCTGAGGGTTCCATAGTCATTCATTACGCCTTTATAAAAGACAGAAGCATCGCCGATTAAAATTAAACTTTTTTTCGCTCGACTGACTCCGGTATATAAAATTTTATTATAAAGCATACTTCCATATTGCCAAGTAATCGGCATAATTACATGATCAAATTCACTACCTTGACTTTTATGAATTGAGATGGCATAAGCATGGCGAATATTTTTTAAATTCTTTTTTTCATACATAACGATATTACCGTCAAAATCAATCGTAATTACTTCTTTTTTATATGGATTATTAATGGTCGCAATACTTTTAATAAAACCAATGTCGCCATTAAAGACATTATTATCGGCATCATTTACAAGTTGTAAAACTTTATCGCCTTCTTTATAAGTTACCTCCCCATAAGTTACTTTCCGCATCCCCGTATCCGGGTTAAATATTTCGGAAAGCATCGAATTCAAACTATCAATCCCATTTTCACCGCGATAGATTGGGGCTAGAATTTGTAAATTATTTTCATCATACCCTTTATTAATCCCGGCTTCAATAATTTTCTTAATAGACCCTCTAATATCTTTATTTTGCACCATCAAAAAGTTATAATCATCTCTTTTATTCGTAAATTCTTCGGATAAATCTTTATTTTTAATTTCTCTTGCTAAATACGGAATATAAGAGTTTTCACTTTGTCTGTAAATATAATTTAAAGGTACATAATTAAATAAATCACTATTAATTAAATCATTTAAAACTAAACCCGCATTAACGGAAGGTAGTTGAAAAGCATCACCCACTAAAACTAATTTAACATAACTATGAATACCTTTTAAAAGCGCACAAAATAAAGCATTATCAATCATACTTACTTCATCCACAATAATTAATTTTTGAAAATTTTTATTATATTCATTAATCATAAAATCATTATGGTCTTTATTCCATTTTAAATAGCGATGAATGGTCATTGCCGGTAGTCCCGTGGAAGTACTTAATTTTTTACTAGCCCTTCCAGTGGGTGCTAAAAGAGCAATTTCTTCCAATACCCCAATATTATTTAATCTATTTTTTTGCATATATAATTTAACTATCGCATTAATAATCGTTGTTTTACCAGTACCAGGGCCTCCCGAAATAATTGTAATATTACTATTTAAGGCCGTTGTGATGGCTTTCTTTTGATCATTATTATAAGTAATATGTAAATTCTTTTCTAACTTTTCGATTTCTTTTGCATAATCATATTTCGTTATCTTTTTATTTTCTATTTTATTAAGTAACTCCGCAATATCAATTTCATTTTGATAATTTTCTTGTAAATAATATCTTTCCCCATCACTCACAATAAATAACTCTTCTTCGAGTTCATTTAAATAATCTAAATAAGTTTCATAATCAATTTCTAAAGAAAATAATTTAGCAAGCGCACTATAAACATCCGAAGCCATATAATAAATATCCCCATTACTTAAAGATAAGGCTTTCATACTTTCTAAAATACACGCTTTTACTCTTCTTTTATCATACCGATCTTCATAATTATTTAAAAATATACCATCAAGTCTTTTAAAATCGACGACTTCATTCAAAAGATAAATATTATTATCTAAAATATCTGCTATATCAGCTTTATATTTACCATAAATCTTCCCTGCTTCTTCAATCGAAAAACCTAAATTTTTCAATTTTAAAATAATATCGGAACTTTTAGAATAATTCATTATGGAATTATATATTTTTTCTCTTTTTAACTCCGTCATTCCTTCAATTTTATCTAAAGCGTATTTATCTTCTTTAATAATATTTAAAGCCTCTTTACCATATATTTCCACGATTTTTTCCGCCGTTTTCTTCCCACAACCTTTGACAAATGAACTACTTAAAAAATCTAGGATATCGGCATTATCTTCGGGAGCAATTATTTCATAACTATTGACTTTAAATTGGCGCCCAAATTTTTCATGAAAGACAAATTCCCCATCTAAACGAATCGGTACTTCAACTTTTAAATCAAAGAAATTACCCGTAATTGTAATCGTTTTCTTTAAATATTCTTTTAATGCTTCATCATTTTCATCGACTTTAGAAACGCGAAAAAGCGCAACTAGATAACTATTTGCTTCATTATAAAAAATTGTACTTTTGATTTTTCCTTCTATTACGCTCATAAAATCATTATATCGTATCTTCATTAAAATAACTAGAAAAAGATGATGAAAATTTGAATTTTTATAAATAAAAAAATCCTTATAAATTAAGGAAAATTTTTAAAAAATTTAGTCTGGACTGTATAAGATGACAGCCTGCACCACAATACTGGATATTAACGTCCACCAGTGTGGATTACCACCGACCTCTAGTGATAACGGTATTACCCATCAATT
>CANQHT010000089.1 GCA_947623705.1 uncultured Bacilli bacterium | reverse complement strand
GCTTGATTAATTAACACAATTTCTTTTAAATAATCTTTAATATCACTTTTAACTGTTTCAAGATCTTTTAAACCATATTTCTTTAAAAATTCTAAATAGTTATCGATAATGGCCACGATATTAGGATAATTAGTAATATTTAAAGGAATAATTATTAAATTTGTTAAAGGCAGATCTTGATATTCTTCCGGAATAGCTAGACCCACAAATTTATCGGGACTTACTTCATCCTTTATTAATACTTCATCAAAACGATGGATAAATAATTCATCTTGATTACTTGCATAAGGAACACCTTCCATAATAAAACTAATGCCTTTACTAATATATAAACTATAAATTGTATTTTGGACATCTAAATTAATAAAACCAACTTTTAAAGCGGAGATATAATCATTATTAACTAACGGATTATTATAATTTTTTGCAATATTTAAGCCCTTCTCTACGGCTTTATTATAAGAAAGTAATCCATTATTTAAAATACTTTCTAATCTTTGTAAATTAAACCCTATACTATGTAGTAATGTTTCATCACGATATTGATATTCCATAAAAAATCCTTTCTTAAATTCTTCAGACGCGTCTGAAGAATCTAAATAAATTATACCAAATTTTTTATCTTTCGTGAAAATATTGCTTTAATTTTGTCTTTTCTTTGACATAATGTTTATCTTCTTTAAAAAAATGGAGTGTATTCTTTTTTAAATCTTTTAAACTTTTAGTGTGATTATCAATTTTATTATAATCTAAATCATATAAATATCTTTCTAGTAAAAATCTTTTAGAATAGTATTTATAATTTTTCCAAGCCAAGATAATTTTATAAAATAAAAAAGTTATAATAAAATAATTATCTAAATGATAAATATAATTAATAAATAAAAAAATCATTAAAAAAATAAGTGATAAATAAATATTTAAGTGATAGGAAAAATGATAAGAAAATATTTTTTCCAGTAATAAATTAACTACTTTACTACCATCTAAAGGAATAATGGGGATTAAATTAAATAACAATAAAATAAGGTTATAATTAAAAAATAATTTATATGTTATAGGGTTAAAATAATTCTTTAATAGGATTAAAATTATAAATAAAATAATTTGAAAAAGAAAACCTCCAAGGGCAATAACTAAATCTTTATTAATACTACTATTAAGGGGTTTATCAATCGTTGTAAAACCCCCAAAAGGTAAAATTTCCACACTGATAACTCCATACTTAAACATTTTTATAAAAAAGATATGACCTAATTCATGAAATAAACAAATAAAAAAGATAATACTAATATTTTTAATAAAACCACAAATTAGACAAAGAATAATAAAAAGATAAGTATAACTATTAATTTTAAATTTACTTAAGATATTCTTCATAACTTAAATAAGTATTATCTTTTTGTAACACTAAATAAATAAAATTATCTTGAGCTTCCCCAATTAAAGTATCTTTTTCTAAATAATCATATAAATTAACACTGGTACTCGTTATTCCCCCATACCAATAATCAATTCCATCATTACCTTGAATAATTAAAGTATTACCATAACCTTCTTTATCCCCTAAATAAACTACTATTCCGCCACAAAGTAAAGTGATAGGACTACCTTTAGATACCTCTATTTTAACTCCATCCAAATAAGTAGTATATTTATTCTTTGTTAAATCATCATTACTAAAAACTAAATCACTATTATCAGGAACACTCGGAATAATTTTCCCAAATTTATCTTGATACCATTTATTAATTTTCGTAAATTCTAAAGAATCAGTTAAGATATATTCTTTAAATAAAGCTACACTATTTGTATTTACTTTCATAATAATACATAAACTAATAACTAAAATAACACTTAATAAACTTCTCGTTAATAAACTTCTTAAATATTTAATTTTCTTATCACTAATATTACTACTTTGTTCACTATAACGCCTATGACTTATTTTAGTATAATCTTCCATATATTATTCACCAGTAAAATATATGCTTAAAATTTATTTTTTATTTCTTATTAATAGTAAATGATCATAATCATCATAATCATTTAAAACTTTTTTGTTTTCAATTTTAAATACTTCTTTTAAAGCATTAAGAGTAACACAAGAATCCCGAAATAAATCTTCTCTAAATTGATAATGTAAAAATAAAAGACCATTTTTCTCTAACATTTCAAGAAGACTATCTATATATGGTTGTAAATCATTGATTGTCCAGGAGGTTCCCCAACAAGAGGTAAAATAATCTAAAATATTTGATAAAATTATGACATTATATTTGAACTTAAAAGTATCTGGTACTAAATGGCCCGGAATATTTTGAAAAGTAAATTCGACTGTATTTAATTTATTTCGTAATACTTCATATTTTCTTTCACTAACTAAATAAGGAATATTTTGTTTATTAACAAGTTTTTGACTATCTATGGTTAGCATTTGAATTAAGTTTAAATGTTCAATTTTATGTTGTTGTAATAATTTATTATATTTTATTAACTCTTGCCAAAACAAACGATATTCTTCATCCATTAATGGTAATAACTTATTTAATATATCAGTTAACTCAAGAAGTGAAAAAGCATTCTTACTAACTAAAGATAAAAACTTTAAATATTTATTATAATCATATTTTAAAATTAACGCTTTTTTTAAACCAAAAACTAAATACTCGGATAATTTATTGATATCAAAAGTATCTATTTTTTGAAAACCTTTTAACGCTAAAGAGAAAGCTTGATCCCCACTGCCTAAAACAGTTAAGACCCTATTTTTTTCTAAAAATTTTAAATACTTTAGATATGCCGTAACATTCTCATTACTATAAAGATAAGTTTTAGAATATAACTCATGATAATCTAAAACAGCATATAAATAACTATGAGTTATTTGTTTTAAAATTAAATTTTGGGCACTTTTTAATACTTCATCCATGATGTAATCCTTTCATAATTAATAGTTATTTTAACATAGAGATACCTATTTAGCAAACTTAAATGTTCTAAATGCTAAAACATAAAATAATAAATTAATAAATAAATTAAGACCAATATTGGTAAGTATAACAGGAATACTTTTAAAATTAATTAAACTACTTAAAATAATAAATGTTAAATAATTAAAAGTACAGATAAAGATAAAATTATAAAAATTATGTTTATTGAGTTCTTTAAATACTTTATTAAATAAATACATTATCGATAAAATAAAGGTATTATAAAAAGCTACTTTAAAAATAATTAAGTCTAATATTAAACCTGTTAATAAATAATATTTATAAGATTTATTATATAAATAAATTATAAAAAAATAAGAAGTAAACTCAGTAAAATTATTAATTAAAACATCAAGTATTATTAATAAATAAATCATATTAAGACTCCTTACTATTTTTTAAAACAGTAACATAAGATAAATCTTTAATATCAATAGGATATTCGACCGTAATTATTTTTTCAATATTTTTATTATCTAATGTAATTTCTTTAACTAATCCCACATAGATATTCTCTTGCATATTACCAAATGAAGAAGTATAAATATTATCCCCAACTTTAATATCTTCATAATTCGAAATATTTCTGACCACTAATTTATTACCCGTGTATTCTAGGACACCTAAAGAAGAATTAATTTTAACTGGTATTTTTGATGTATTATTCGTAACTAGTTTAACAACACTCGTTTTATTATCACTTTTACTGATAACCCCGACTAAAGTATTATCATAGATAACCGGATTATTATCAAGTTCTTTATCTTTTCCTCCTCTTATCGTAATCTCATTTAAGTAATTATAAATATCTTTATAAATTATATAGGTATTAAAAGATTCACAATTATAAATTAAATCTATCTCATTAAACTCTAATAATTTGTTATATTCACTTTCAATATTATGACAATCCATCGGGGTATAATCGATATCTTGAATAGTTATTAAATTATAAATAGCATCTTTTAATATGATAATTAGAAAAAGAATTAAAAATAAATAGTTTTCTTTAATTAATTTCTTCATAATTTTGACTTTCTAAATATAAATCTAAGACACCTTGATTTATTTTACTATAAATACTTTGATCACTTTTTTTAATTAAAGTTTCATACTTTTGTAAATATTCAAAGAAATTTTTATTAACCGTAATTAATTTTAAATACACATTTAATTTATTATTTTCATAATAAGTAACCATTTCATTGACTAAATCAATATCTTCATAGATAGCGGTATATATTTTATATAAGTCATCTTCTTTAATAATTATGGCTGAATCAATAGTTTTGGCATAACTTTCGGCATTATCTAAACTTGAATAAGCTCCAACCTGAAAAGCATAAGCCGTATATTCTTCTTTAGCATAGATATGATTTTTATTTAAAACAAAGAAGGTTAAAAGAATACCTCCAATTATTGATAAACTAATCATTACTATATTCTTTTTCATTGTATCACCCTAATTAATATAGCAT
>CANQHT010000088.1 GCA_947623705.1 uncultured Bacilli bacterium | reverse complement strand
GAAGATGACCGGAATATGCATTATTTGGGAAGAGAATATATGTATTATAAAAAATGGGATAAGTGTATTGAAACTTTAGAGAAACATTTAAATATGAAAACAGCAACTTGGAAAGATGAAAGATGTGCTTCAATGCGGTTTATAGGAAGATGCTATAAAGCTAAAGGGAATGTAGAAGAATCTAAAGAGTGGTATTTAAAAGCAATAGATGAAGCTCCTTATTTAAGAGAGGCTTACATAGAACTTGCTTATTTATATTATGAAGAAGAAAATTATTTTATGGCTTATGACTTATTAAAAAGAGCCTTTAATATTAAGAAAAAGAGTCAAAGTTATATCAATGAAGAATTTGCATGGAATAGTTTTATATATGATTTAATGAGTATTTGTGCTTTTAAATTAGAGTATTATGATGAAGCTTATGAAAATGCTAAAAAAGCGTTAGAAAAAGATGAAAATAATATTCGCTTACAATTAAATTTAGAAATAATAGAAAATTATCTTAATCGGGAATAAATAACTTGGTTTTATTCCTTTTTTGTTATATAATTAAAATGGTGATAAGATGAAAATAAGTTATAATTTTGAAAAAGATTATTTTAAAAAGTATAATGAAGCTAATGGGGCAGTTTATTTGTTAAAAAAATTAGAAAAGAATCCTAAATTAAAAGTAAAAACTTATTTGAATACTATTTTTCCTATTGCTTTATGGATTTTTATGGCTGGTTTACTAGTCGATATCGTCGGGGCTTTAACTCCTTTAACATTTCTAACCGATATTGGTGGTTTTGTAATGTATTTTGCAATTATTTTATATTTAATATTATTACTTTGGTTATTTGCTTGTTCTAAATTAGAAATTAATAGTAAAATTGGTAATGTAATAATTGCAGAAAATGGTATAACTGATGAAACTAGTAATGGTAATAAAATATTTTTAGCTTATAAAAATTTAAAAATGGTTATTGTTACTAAAAATTTAATTGTAATGGCTTTTAATAACCCTTTTATGATAATGTTACCTAATACTGATAAAGTAAACATATTAAATGAAATAAGAAAATATAGTCAAGTAACAATTATTGACAATAATTAGATAATGTTTGCAAAGAGAGATTATTTATAGTAAAATTTAATAAGGTGGTATAAGTCATGGAAAATAAAAATCGAATTGCTCTTATTGGGATTATTGTTGTTACTGTTATTGTTTTTTGTTTTTGTGTTTATGCTTTAGTAACCAATAAGTTAGAAGTAAGTGATGCTGATAAATTTCGTACTGAATATATGGAATTAAATGATAAAGTTAATGAAGCGGAAGATAAACCTTATCCTAATACCCAAATAAGTGAAGAAAATACGGTTAAATATTTAAAGAGTAAAGATGCGGTTAAATTATTAGAAAGTGGTACAGGAGTAATTTATTTTGGTTATAATAATTGTCCTTGGTGTCGGAGTTTAGTTCCCACTTTAACGGAAGTAGGAATTAGTAAAAAAGAAACAATTTATTATTTAGATATTAAAAATATCCGTTCTTCTTATGAAGTTAAAAATGGTAAATTAAAACAAACGAAAAAAGGCAGTAAAGATTATTTAAAAATATTAGAATTATTAGATGAGAAATTAAATGAGTATTATGTCTATGATGAAGATAATGTTGCTTATGATACCAAAGAAAAAAGATTACTAGCCCCAACTGTAGTAGCAGTTTATGAAGGTGAAATAACCGATATTCATGTGGGAACCGTAAATAGTCAAAATAGTGGTTATGATAAACTTACAACGGAAGAGACTAAAGAGTTAGAAAAAATAATTAAAGATTTAATTGATAGTAAAAATAATAATGATTATTGTACACAAGATGGTTGTTAATAAGAATGAAAAAAGGGTGATATAATGGCAAAGAAAGGACAAAAAGTTGTATTAGAAAATGTGGAGTTACAACCGCAAGTTATTGGACTTACTTATCGTAAAAAAAGTAATTTAGGTCGGGTTGTTTTTCTCTTTATTGCCTTGGGTCTTGCTATTTATTATATTAACGATATAAGTATTTTTGTTAACAATTTATTAGGGCGTAAAACGGCCGAAACTATTAAACCAACGGAAAATCCTAGTGCATCAGGAGGAGCAACGGGTGAAGAGGAAGAAGAAAATCCGGGTGAAGAAATTAAAATAAATTATCAAGAATTAAATAATACATTAGAAATTACTGAAGCAGGACTTACAATTAATAATTTTGTTAATGCGAATAATACTTTAAGTTTTGTGGCTAAAAATAATACGAATAATAATATTGATTTAACTAGTAGTAGATATTTTTTAGAAACATATAATAGTGAAAAAACTTTATTAGAAAGATTTAAAGTTGATTTTGATTCGATTGGTAGTAATAAAGAAGTTAGTTTTAGTTTTAATTTAACAAATAATGCTATTACTTATATTGCCTTAGTTAAAAAAGTCCCAAGTGATTATCCAACATTTACAGGTAATGAAACTGGTAATTTTATTCTAACTTGTGTAAAAGATAATGATTCCATTGCTTATAACTTTTTGAAAGATGAACTAGTAAGTATTTCTGAAACTATTTCTGATAGTAATGTAACGGCTCCGGATTATCAAACAAATTATAGTAGTATGCAAACGAAAGTAAATAATTATAATAGCATAGATGGAATAACAGCTACATTTAATGGTTCCATTAATGGTTATACCGCAGTTTTCAATGTTGATTTAAAGACCGCTAACATTAGTAATTTAAATGAAAAACATTATTTTAAATATTTAGAAAAGATTAATGTTATTAATTTTGAAATGGGAACTTATGGTTATACTTGCAAGTAAGAGGGTTTATGAATTTACAATTACAAGATTTTGAAGGTCCATTTGATTTACTTTTACATTTAGTAAGGGTATCGAAAATGGATATATATACAATTAATATTAGTGAAATTATTGATCAATATTTAAATTTTATTGCTGGCTTGGATAAATATGATATTGATGCAAGTAGTGAGTATTTAGTTTTATCATCTGAGTTAATTCATTTAAAAAGTAAAATGTTAATTAATAAAGTTGATGAAGAGCCAGAAGAAAATGAAGAAGAATATTCGATTAATAGTGAAGAAGATTTAAGACAAAAATTAATTCAATATGAAGAGTATAAAAAAATGTCAGAGACTTTTAAAATTTTAGAAGAAAATCGCCAAGATTATTATACAAAGTTACCAGAAAATTTAAAAGATTATGTCGAAGATGAAAAAATTATTAATAGTGATATTACTTTAGATGCTTTGTTAAATGCTTTTTTAGAGATGCAAAGAAGAATTGATTTTCAAAAACCAGAAGTTACAAAAATCACTAAAAAAGAATATAGTGTTAAAGAAAGAATTAAAGAAATTAGAAATATATTAAAAAATAAAAAAAGTATTGAATTTACGGAATTATTTGAAACAGTGACCAAAGAAGGCATAGTTGTTACTTTTTTATCCCTTTTAGATATGAGTAAAAAAGAAGAGATAACTTTAAAACAAGAGCGTTCTTTTGGGTCAATTATTATAGAAAGTGTGTTATAAAATGAATTTAGTTGGTGTTTTGGAAGGTTTACTTTTTGTAGTTGGTGATGAAGGCGTTAGTTTACAAGAAATATGTGATAATTTAAAAGTTAGTGAAGATAAAGCCAAAGAATTATTAACTATTTTAAAGAAAGAATATGAAAATGAAGAACGGGGTATTAAAATTAGTTTTATTGGGGAAAGATTTAAGTTAACAACGAAGAAAGAGCATAAAGAATTTTATCAAAATTTAGTTAAAGAAAAAGAAATGGAATTTACCCAAGCCCAATTAGAAGTTTTGGCTATTATTGCTTATAATGAGCCAATTACTAGAGTCGAAGTAGATGAAATTAGAGGCATTAGTAGTGCTTATGTTATTAAAAGACTTGTAAGTCGGGATTTAATTAAAGTAGCGGGGAAAAGTGATTTACCAGGACATCCGAATTTATTTAAAACAACAAGAGAATTTTTAGATTGTTTTGGTCTTGCTTCTTTAAATGATTTACCGGATATTACGGTTAGTAAAAAGGGCGAAGAAGAAGACTTATTTCAAAAGAAAGTATTAAACTAATATAGATAGGATAAGATAAATATGCTATAATAGTTTTACTTGCCACTGTGTCGGAATTGGTAGACGAGACAGACTCAAAATCTGTTATCCTTGCGGGTGTGTGGGTTCGAGTCCCACCAGTGGCACCAGAAGGTATTAAACTCGGACTTTTTAAATTATTTGATAAGTTCGAGTTTTAATATACTTCAATTTATGATAAAATAATTTTAGTAATTAAGGGGGTAAATATGAAAAAAGAGTTAATTAAAACAGAAATAAAGGTTAATAACAATAAAATAGGTATTTTAAGAATTGGTAATACCGACTATATATCATTAACTGATTTAGCAAAATATTCTAATCCTGAAAATCCTGCAAATGTGATAATACATTGAATGAGCAATAAAGGAACATTTGATTATATAGGATTATGGGAACAATTAAATAATGAAAATTTTAATTTCACGGAATT
>CANQHT010000087.1 GCA_947623705.1 uncultured Bacilli bacterium | reverse complement strand
TAAATACCAATTACCATTAGTTGGGTCGCTCATTATTAAATGGTCTCTTCCCGCTTCTTCAATAATACCGGTATAAATTTTATTTTGCCATTCACTACTATCAGGATAGGAAACATAAGCATTAACTCTTTTTCCTTTATTAAGTCTTAAGATATTTTCAATATAACTTTGTTCCATTGGCATTAGGCTAGAAGAAGAAATATTACCAGGAGGGCTAGTTGGAATAGATCCTATTGGAGTTTGATTAGTCGGAAAAGTAGGATTTTGATAATAATTACCGTTCAAATTTATTCACCTCGTTAAATTATATGTTTTAAATATTAATTATTGCTTAATAAATAGGTAAGTGTTAAAATATAGCCTTAAGAGGTGTTTCTGTATGGATTTTCAAAAAATATATAATTATAATGCTTTTAGTATTAAATCTTTATGGAATTATGTTATTTATGTCTTAGAAAATAGTGAAGGTATATTTTATACTTTTTGGAAGGTTTATTATGATTTATTCTATAGTGTAGTAGGTAATCCAGATGTTTATATGAAACTTACTCCAGCCGAAATTAAAAATTATTATGCTTTATTACTTGCTTGCCGAGTTATTTGCTTTGATGATGATGAATCTAAAATTTGTGAATTTTATAAAAATGAATTAGCTAAAAAATATATGACATATAAATCATTTGACGATATTAGTAATAAAAGACAATAAGTTCTTGCAACAATGTCTTTTTTTCGTTATAATATCCTTAGGTTGATAGAATGAAAAGGGATAATAAATTAACTAATGATGATACTAAAAAAATAATTGTTATTGGTGTTTCTTTTGTTTTAGGAACATTTCTTTTAGCGTTATGTTATAATTTATTTTTCTTACCCAATAATTTAGTTGTTGGGGGTATGAGTGGTTTAGGTATCATTTTTGAAGAATTAACGGGTTTTAAATCCGAATACTTCATTTATCTATCATCTTTTATTTTACTTATTATAAATTATATCTTTTTAGGTAAAGAAGAAACTAAAAGAGTTTTAATTGGAACATTTTTGTATCCGTTGTTTATTACTTTTACGGCACCTTTAGCCAAGTTTCTTTTACAATATTTAGTCTTTGAACAAATATTAGTAACAGTTATTTTAGCGGGCATTTTAAATGGTATTAGTAATGGTTTAATTTATAAATTTGGTTATTCAACAGGTGGTAGTGATGTTTTAGTAAGGTTAGAGTGTAAATACTTACATTTTAGTGAAGGTCAAAGTAATTTAATAACCAATACAATTATTATTTTAGCGAGTGCCTTTGTCTTTGGAGTTGATTTAGCAGTTTATGCGATTATTATTAATGTGATTAGTTCAACGCTTGTTGATAAGATTTCTATTGGTATTTCGGATGCTAAAAAGTTTATGATTTATACAAGAGAAAGTGGTAAAGTTAAAGATTTAATTGGGGATTTTAAAACCGGTTATACAATATTTCCTACGGTGGGAGGATATTCCCATATTAAGGGTGCTATGATTATGTGTGTTATTCGTAACCGGGATGTAAACCTCTTTAAAACGAAGATTTTAGAGGTTGATCCCCAAGCATTTTTTGTTATTAGTGATTGCTATGAAGTTCAAGGCGGTGTCAAGAGGTCAAATTTACCATTTATATAATGACCTTTTTTTGATATAATTAAATAGGAGTATAGATATGAAGTTTATTGAAGTTAAAAATGTTAATAAAACCTATTCTACTGGTGTTACTGCTTTAGCGGATTTATCAGTAGAAATTGATAAAGGGGAATTTGTCTTTGTTATTGGGCATACCGCTTCTGGAAAAAGTACCCTTATTAAAATGTTATATCGGGAAGAAAAGCCAACTAAAGGTAGTGTAATTGTTGGTGGTGTTAATGTGGCTAAACTTAGAAATGGTCGCGTTTATAAATTAAGAAGAAAAATTGGGGTAGTATTCCAAGATTTCAAATTATTACCTAAATTAACAGTTTATGAAAATGTGGCTTTTGCTTTAGAATGTTTAGGTCTTAAATCTAGTGAAATACGACCTAAAGTTATTAAAGCGATTGAAAGAGTTGGTTTAAAAGAAAAACTAAGAAGTTTTCCCCATCAATTATCCGGTGGTGAACAACAAAGAGTATGTATCGCAAGAGCCATAGTAAATGAACCTAAATTACTTATTTGTGATGAACCAACTGGAAATTTAGACCCCGATACTAGTAAAGAAATTATGAAAGTAATTGATAATATTAATAAAGAGTTAAAAACTACTGTCATTATGGCTACTCATGATAAAGAGATAGTTAATAGAATGAAAAAGAGAGTTCTTTTAATTGAACATGGGGTTTTAACTGGGGATTATTTGAAAGGAAGTTATAAGTCTCATGAAGGCATTTAGAATTGTAGGAAGAAGCATTAGAGATGCTTTTAAAAGTGTTTTTCGTAATTTTAGTTTAAGTATGGCTTCCATTTTATGTGCCACGATTACTTTAATGGTCGTATCTTTATCTTTGATTATTGCTGGTAATATTAATAATGCGACGGATATTTTAGAAAAAGAATTAACTATTGTCGTTTATTTAGATGAACATGCAACTAAAGAAGATGCAACTGCGTTAGAGAATAAAATTAAAGATATTGATGGTGTATCTGATGTCACCTATAAAAGCAAAGAAGAATGGAAAAGTGAAATGAGTGAATATAATTCCTCAATAGGTAATGTTTTTGAAACTTATGATGAAAATCCTTTACTTGATTCTTATGTGGTTAAAGTAGATGATGCCAATGACTTAGAAAAAGTGGCTTTACTTATTAAAGATATGGATAAAGTTGATAGTGCCAATTATGGCGAAGGCATTGTTAATACCATTATTGATGTCTTTGATATCGTGGAAAAAACAACTTTAGTTATTGTTATTGCTTTAATATTTGTAACAGCTTTCTTAATAACGAATACGATTAAATTAACAATATATTCGAGAAGAAATGAAATTGAAATTATGCGTTTAGTTGGTAGTAGTAATACCGCGATTAAATTACCATTTGTCTTTGAAGGATTTATCATTGGTTTACTTGGTTCATTAATACCAGTAATAATTAGTATATATGGTTATATTATTGCTTATGAAACTTTAGGTGGTCATGTAATTACCGAATTAATTACTCTAATTAATCCATATAACTTTATTTTCTATATTGCTTTAATTATCGTTGGTCTTGGTTCTTTAATTGGTATGCTTGGTAGTTTAATGGCTGTTAGAAAGTATTTGAAGATATGATGAAAAAGAATCGATTTTATATTATAACGGCTTTTATCTTAGTAGCGTCTTTTCTAATTTGTATTGCCAATAATGAACTAGCCTATGCGGCGATTAAAAAAGGCGATACTTTAGGTGGCTTAAAAAAGCAAAGGGATGCTTTAATTGCGGAACAAAAGAAACAAAATGCGCAAAAAGCTCGAACTAAAGCGGAGATTGAAGCGAGTAAAACAAAGAAATTGCAAGCTGAAAATGAATTGTTTCAAACTAAAGAAGATATTCAAAAATTAGAAGAAAATATAGCGGCCACTAATGTGCAAATTACTAGTGAAAAAGAGAAAACTAATGATTTATTAAGACTATATCAACAATTGCAATCAGAAAATGTTTATCTTTCTTATATAACTGGGGCATCATCTATGACCGATTTAATTATGCGAATGGATGCGATTAATCAATTTGCGGATTATAACGAAAGAGAACTTAATAAATTAGAAATGCTTCAAGAAAGTAATAATAGTTTAAATAAGGAACTTGCCAAATATCAAACTAAATTAGATAGTCAAATTAAAAGTTATGCCGATAGTATAGTAGTTTTAAATGATAATTTAGAAGAACTTGAAGAAGGTGAAGTAACTATTGCCGAAGAAATTGCTTCCATAAAAGAATTAATTAAATATTATGATGATATGGGTTGTCGTGATGATCAAGATTTAATGGAATGTGTAGAAATTGCTAATAATACAGGATGGTTAAAACCAGTTACAAAGGGAAGAATTACAAGTGGTTTTGGTAATCGAAATCGACCAACTGCTAGTGCTAGTTCAAACCATAAAGGAATTGATATTGGCGTTTCTGAAGGGACACCTGTTTATCCAACGGCAGATGGTCAAGTAGCAGCCATAGTGCGCAAATCATCTTGTGGTGGTAATATGTTATATATTTGGACAAATGTTAAAGGTAAGCCATATACTTATGTATATATGCATTTAAAATCTATTGACGTTAAAGTAGGAGAAACAGTTACAACAGATAAGCCAGTCGCTCTTAGTGGTGGTCGTTCTTATGGTTATGATCGTTGTACAACGGGACCGCATTTACACTATGGTTTATCAGAAGGACATCATTTTGGGGCACCAGGTGACTTAGCTTTATCTAAATTTAATGCCTATGTTATAGAACCTCCAGGATATCCTAAAGTTGGTGGGTATTTCTCTGGAAGATCGTAAGGAAATAAAGAATGGTAACTAATATAGGCTCTAGAATTTCTAGTGTGAAGTAAAAATAGCAAAAATGATATGCGAAAAAAAGAAAAGCAAGAATTTCTGGTG
>CANQHT010000086.1 GCA_947623705.1 uncultured Bacilli bacterium | reverse complement strand
GTGTTGTTTATCATTGTGGAGCATCAATAAACTATGCCGGTAGTAAAACATTTTCGATTAATAAATTAGAAGATGAAAAAATAGTTAAAACTTTATTAAATTCCATAACACCTTAAGCAAGTTTTGAGCAAGTTTTGAGCAAGTCTTATTGATTAATATGCTAGTTTATAGTATAATATATGTGTATGTTAGAGGTGATTATTAATGGAAAAGTATGTACCGCCATTTGAAATTACACCAGAAATGTTAAAAAGAGTTGCGGATATTTCTGAAAAAGTAACGAAGTTAGATAATTTTTCAAATTTAAATAAAAGACCATATTTAAGAAAGCAATCAAAAATAAATTCAATTCATTCATCATTAGCTATTGAAAATAATAAATTAACTAGAAATCAAGTAAGAGATGTTATTGATGGCAAAATGGTTTTGGGTTCTCAAAAAGATATCCAAGAAGTTAAAAATGCTTATAATGCTTATGAAATGATAAATGTCGTTAATCCCTATAGCATTAAAGATTTGAAAAAAATACATGGTGTAATAACATATTTAACTGTTTTGGAATCTGGTGAATTTAGAAAAGGCAATGAAGGGGTTTTTGATGGCAAAAAATGTATATTTATGTGTCCACCACCAGAAATTGTTCCTGATTTAATGAATCAGTTATTTGATTGGCTAAAAGAAAATAAAAATAAAGTTCATCCATTAATATTATCAAGTGTGTTTCATTATGAATTTGTTTTTATCCATCCTTTTAGTGATGGTAATGGAAGAACGGCTCGCCTATGGCAAAATATATTGCTTTATAATTGGAAAGAAATATTTGAATATTTACCAATAGAATCCCAAATTCATAAGTATCAAAGTGGATATTATAAAGCTATTGCTAATTGTAATAATAAAGGTAATTCTACAGAATTTATTGAGTTTATGCTTAAGATGATTGATGAAACTTTAGATAATGCCTTAAATATTCCTGATATACCAATTAATCAAGAAACAATCAATATAAATAAATTACTAGATATTTTAGAAAAAAATGTTCCATTAAGTGCTAATGAAATAATGCAAAAATTGAATATAAAATCTAAAAATACTTTAAGAAATCAATATTTACATCCAGCGATTAAACAAGGTTTGATTAAATTAACCATTCCTGATAAACCAAATAGTAGTAAACAAATGTATTATAAAGATTAAATAGAAGAAAATCTTGAGAATAATTTTAAATTATTTTATACTTATATTAAGGGTGATGGAAAATGGCTGATATGATTTTTAAGTATAGTGCAATGAATGGTGGTAAAACGATTAATATTTTACAAACGGCACATAGTTATGAAGAAAATAATTTTAAAACGATAATTATTAAATCAATTAAAGATACTAAGGGTAATGACCATATTGTTTCGAGGGTAGGAATGGGTAGGAAAGTAGATATTTTACTTAAAGAAAATGAATCTTTATTAACCGAAAAGAATTATCGCTTGTATTATACCGCAAAAGTTATTTTAGTTGATGAAGTTGAATTATTAAGCGAAAATCAAATCAAAGAATTATGGATGATTGTCCATCTTATAAATATTCCGGTTTTATGTTATGGTTTAAAAAGTAATTTTAAAGGTGAAATATTTGGTCCTGGTATCTCACAAATTATGGCTATTGCGGATATCATTGAAGAAATTGGTAGTAGTAGTTTATGTCCTTGTGGTAAGAAAGCCATATTTAATGCCAGAAAAGTTAATGGCATATTTACTGATGAAGGGGAAACTATAATGATTGATGATGGCACGAAAAAAGAAATGGAATATGTTCCTTTATGTTCCGATTGTTATTTAAAATATGTCAAGATTAAAAGTGAAAATGCTAAAAAACTCACTAATTTAGTTGATAAAATAAAATAATTAAGATATAATTTAGTAAGAAAAGCGAAGATGGTGTGGAATACCGGAGCTATATAAGAAAAAGAGATTCTTCTAGGAATAAGTAAGGTGGAACCGCGGGGTTAACTCGTCCTTACAAAGTTACTAGAAGTTTTTTTATTTTTGGAAAGGGAGAATATTTATGGAAAACAAATTAACAATGGATGAATTAGTAAATTATGCGAAACAATATGGCTTTATCTTTCAAGGTAGTGAAATTTATGGTGGACTTGCTAATGCTTGGGATTACGGTCCTTTAGGAGTCCTATTAAAACAAAATATTAAAAATTTATGGTGGAAAAAATTTATTCAAGAATGTACTTTTAATTATGGGTTAGATAGTGCTATTTTAATGAATCCCCAAGTTTGGGTGGCATCTGGACATGTCGCTAATTTTGCGGATCCTCTTATCGATTGTAAACATTGTAAAACAAGATATCGAGCAGATAAGCTTGTTGAAGATGCGACTAATGGAGAGGTTACTGGGGATGGTAAATCTAATGCAGAGTTAGTAAAATTAATCAAAGAAAAAAATATTAAATGTCCTAAATGTGGTAGTGGGGATTTTACCGATATTAGAAAATTCAATTTATTATTTGAAACTAGTCAAGGAGTTACGGAAGATGCTAAAAGTAAAATTTATTTAAGAGGAGAAACTGCCCAAGGAATCTTCGTTAACTTTAAAAATGTGGAAAGAAGTATGCGGGCTAAGTTACCTTTTGGAATTGGCCAATATGGTAAAAGTTTCCGTAATGAAATAACACCAGGTAATTTTATCTTTAGAACGAGAGAATTTGAACAAATGGAATTAGAATTTTTCTGTAAACCTGGAACTGATTTAGAATGGTTTGGTTTTTGGAAAAATTATTGTATTGATTTTCTAAAATTATTAGGGTTAAAGAAAGAAAATTTAAGATACCGAGACCATGAGAAAGAAGAACTAGCCTTTTATAGTAAAGCCACAACGGATATTGAATATTTATATCCTTTAGGTTGGGGTGAACTTTGGGGAATTGCTGACCGGACTGATTATGATTTATCTGTCCATATGGAACATTCAGGGGAAGATTTAAGATACTTAGATCCGGAAACTAATGAAAAATATTTACCATACGTTATTGAACCATCTTTAGGGGTAGAAAGATTATTATTAGCACTTCTTTCTGATGCTTATACCAAAGAATTAGTGGATGATGAAGAAAGATTAGTTTTAAAACTACATCCGGCTTTAGCACCAATTAAAGTAACGATTTTACCTTTAGTTAAAAAATTCCATAGCGAAAAAGCAAATGAAATATATAATAATTTAAGTAAATATTTCCCTTGTAGTTATGATGAAGCCGGTTCAATTGGGAAAAGATATCGTCGGAGTGATGCCGTTGGAACACCTTTTGCGATAACTATTGATGATAATACAATTAATGATGGCACAGTTACTGTAAGAAGCAGAGATACCATGGAACAAATTACTTTAAAAATATCTGAAATAAAAGATTATGTTGAGAGTAAAATAGTCTTGTAAAATTCCTAATTATTTGATAGAATAAATATAGTTTAAGATAAATGGAGGATAGAGTATGGCACTTAGCAAATTAAAAAATTGGATTAAAGGTGAAGATGATGATGAAATGGTAGAAGGTGATGATTACTATACTGTTTCGGAATCAGAAGCGTTAAAAGATGCGGATAAAGTTGGCAATAAAATGATTTTATTAGAACCAAGATCATTTTCTGAAGCCCAAGCAATTGCGGATCATTTAAAATCTCGTAATAGTGTGGTAGTTAATTTAAAGAGAGTTACATCTCCTCAAGCGAAAAGAATTATCGATTTTCTAAGTGGTTGTATTTATGCCATTAATGGAAATATGCAAAAAATTGGCGTAGGTATTTATTTATGTACTCCAAAGAATGTTAATGTTCAAGGTAAAATATCTGATGATAGTGAAAAAGCCAAAAATGGAGCAGAAGACGAATTAGAATTTTAAAAGTTATAAAAAAGAACGGTTGTGATTAGTTTGAGAAAATTTAATAATAGTTTTCCAGGTTATAATAAAAATGAAGTTAATTCTTTTGTGCAAAATGTTACAACTGAATATGAAAGTATGTTAAACAATTTAAAAGAAAGAGATCAAGAGATTGAAAAGTTAAAACAAGAATTAATTCATTATAAAAATTTAGAAAATACTTTAAATAGAGCGATTTTAATTGCGGAAGAATCAAGTCAAAATATTAAGAAATCCTCTATTGAAGAAGGTAAAGTAATTATTGAAGAAGCGAAGAGAAATGCCTCTAGAATAGTTAATAATGCCTTAATAAGAGCAGAAAAAGTTGAAACGGAAGCAACTAAATTACAACGACAAGTTCGAGATTATAAAAGAAAATATAAAGATATTTTAGAAAGTGAATTAGATTCACTAGAAAGATTAGATATTGAAACATTGGTGTAGAAATTCTACCAGTAATAAGGAGTGAAAAATAAAAATCACTTCTTTTTAAGTGAAATAAATAGAAAAAACATAAAATAAAAGAAATTTTTCGCAAAATAAGAAAATAAAGACAAATGAAAGAAAATCTGTAAAACCACGTTACAATTCACAGTCGATAAGATATAACTATGATAGTGCTAATATAAAAATGTAGGATTTCCTACATTTTTATATT
>CANQHT010000085.1 GCA_947623705.1 uncultured Bacilli bacterium | reverse complement strand
AGCAGATATTTCTATCTACTTTCTACTTTTTTCCGAAAACTTTCGGAAGAACCTTAATTAACACTTAGTATTCTCTATTTATTTTTCTTAGATTTTACTTTATTAGGAATTAATTTAACTTTCACTCCTTTATAACGCGTAAATTTCTTTTTTACACCAGCAGGTAAATTTTTCTTTAATACTTTCATAAACACACTCCTTGCACCAAAGATTATATCATTAATTTTTTAAAATGTTAATATAATTCTGCACATTTTCCTTGTTCGGGACGATAAAAACAATGATTTTTATATTTGCCAGCAAGAGGTTGACTATACCAGGAGGATTGACAAGAAGTAGAACCCGGAGCATAAAACCATAAAGCATGTGTCGCCGGATAATAATATTCACCCCGAAGTATTCTTTCCGCTAAACCTTTTTCAAAAGATGTGGGACTTGCTTGAAATAAAGAACCATTAATACCCGAAAATTGATTTTTTTGATATATGGCATCTGTTATCGAATCGATATCGTTAAAAGTATAACAATTAGCAATAACCCGGTTAACGACAACATTTCCCACCATAAGCATGCCAAGGTCTCCTTCATTTAAGGCTTCGGCCCGCATAATTCTGGCTAGTAAATCCACTTCTTTAGTCGTATAGTTAATAAGCATAATTTAACCACCTATCATATCTTATGCTAGTATTTTAAAAATAATTATGTTATAATCTATTTGTGTCCATTTAGGGGATTAGTTAAATGGTATAATAGGAGTCTCCAAAACTTTAGTTGGGAGTTCGATTCTCTCATCCCCTGCCAAGAAAATGTCGGATTTTTGTCCGTTCACATATTAAACCGATTTTTTTAGTCGGTTTTTAATTGGAAAATTATAATAAAATAAATTAGGGTTAGAATAATGAATCAAAAAATATCATTTAGATAAAAAGACAAAAACAATATAAAAGCAGATTTTGTCTTGTGCATAAGACAAAATTGACATTTATGTTTTTTTAATATATAATTGTTTCAAGGAGGAATAATTATGGTGATTAGAGAAAATTATTTAAAAAAAATTAGACCATTTTATAATCAAAATTTAATTAAAGTAATTACAGGTATAAGAAGATGTGGAAAGTCTGTTATTTTAAAACAAATAATGGACGAAATAAAAAAATCTGGTGTTAAAGATGAAAATATTATTTATATTAATTTTGAATTACTCGATTATTCTGATATAAAAAATGCTAAAAAATTAGATAAATATATTAAAGAAAAAATGATTAATAAAGATAAATATTATTTATTTTTTGATGAAATTCAATATGTTGAGGAGTGGGAAAGAGTAGTAAACTCATATAAAGCTAAATATGAAGATAAAATATCTATTTTTATAACCGGATCTAATAGCGATTTATTATCAGGAGAACTTGCCACATTATTATCTGGAAGATATATAAGTTTTAAAATAAAGCCTTTTTCTTTTAGAGAAATTTGTGAATTTAAAAAATATGATTTTGATAAATATAAATTAGAAGAACAATTTAATGATTACATTAAATGGGGAGGGTTGCCTCAAAGATTTAATCTAAATAGTGAAGAAGAAATAAGAACTTATTTAACAGATGTATATAATTCTATTGTAATTAAAGACATAATAAATAGATTTAATATAACAGATTTGGAATTATTTAATCGAATAGCGGAATATATAGTAACTACACCATCTCAAACGTTTTCAGTAGAAAGTTTAGTTAAATATTTTGAAGTTAATGATGATAGAGGAGTATGTAAAACTACATTATATAATTATTTAGAATATATGTGTAAGGCTCATTTAATTGAAAAAGTAGATAGGTATGATATTCGGGGTAAAAGAATTCTTAATGGTAAATATAAATATTATTTAACGGATTTAGGATTAGGACAAATATTAAGTATATCTAAAAAAGAACAGATGGGAGCCTATTTGGAAAATATAGTTTATAATGAACTTATTTATAGAGGATATGATGTTAAAATAGGTAATATTGAAAATGGAGAAATAGATTTCATTGCCCTTAAAGATGGAAAAAAAGAATATTATCAAGTTTGCTATTATTTAGCTGATGATAACATAATTAAAAGAGAATTTGGAGTTTATGACAATATAAAAGATAATTATCCTAAATATGTTATTTCTATGGATAAAATTGATATGTCTAAAAATGGTATTATTCATATGAACATAATAGATTGGTTATTAAATAATTAATACAATAGGAGTCTCCAAAACTTTAGTTGGGGGTTCGATTCTCTCATCCCCTGCCATTAGATATATAACTTTCTTAGGTAAAGAAAGATAAAAAAACACGAGAAATTATTTTGTTTCATTCGTGCTTTAATTTTATAAAAGGATTAATGATATTTATGGAATTAATATTTGCTATTATGCTTCTAATTTTACTTATTCCTAAAAATAAAGGTCAACAAAATAGTAATGTTGATGGGTCTTTAAAATTTAAAATATTTAATGATTTAAATAAAAGAAATAAAAAATGAACTTTTCTAAATTGACACATCTAATATAAAATGGGATAATAACTTTATAAATTTAGATTAAACAAGAAATAAGGGGATGGTTAAAAATGTTTAAATATAATGATAAAATGGTTTTGAGTTTAGCAAATGTTAAAGATATTACTGGAAATATAATTCCTTTTAATTTAACTTTGCCTTCTAATACCGAAATTGATTACGATTTATTAAAAGATGCCGTATCTATTGAAGTTCATGAATATTTAGAAACTGAGGAAAACTCTTTACCTTGTAAAGTTTTTACTATTTATATGGGATATTATGGTACTTTGGCAACTCTTTATGATCCAAATAATAAATTAAAGAAAGAAATTATGGGGAGTCTTGATATTGAATCTATTACATCACCTGTATGTTATACCATTAAGGGTGATACGCAAATTGTTTTTGCAAGTTTACAACCTGGCGATGTTTTAGTTAATAATTTAGATGAATTAGAAATAATAATTAAAAGTTTAAATGCAAGTGTTCAAAATATTACAAGTGAAATAGATAATGTTAAAAGTCTTTCACGAATTTTAAAATAATAATAGAAAGAAGAATTAAAAATGCCAATTGATGATTTAGTAAAAGTTTTAAATAATGAGGGCGTTATTGTTATTCCAACCGATACAGTTTATGGAATATCTTGTTCTATTAATAGTGATAAAGGAATTAAGAAGATTAATAAAGCTAAAAAAAGAGATGTTCCCAAACCTTTTAATATTTTAGTTAGTGATAAAGAAATGTTAAAAGAATATGTTACAAGTTTAAGTCCCTTAGAAGAAAAACTCATAAATAAATATACACCCAGTAAAGTAACTTTTTTACTTAAGAAAAATAGTAAAATTAGTGATTTAGTAACGGCCTCTTCTCCGCTTGTGGGTATTAGAGTTCCGGACCGTGAAGATTTAAGGGGATTAATTAAAAAATTAGGACTTCCTATTGTATCAACGAGTGCTAATGTAACTGGTAGTGAGGTGGTAAGTGATTTAGATGAATTAGATGCTGAATTTTTTAGTCAAATTGATAAAACTTATTATGAAGGAAAAATGAATACAACGGCATCGACAATAATTAAAGTAGAAGATGAAAAAATAATCTTTTTAAGAGAAGGCGAAATGGCTAACTTAATAAAAAAAGAATTTAAGGATTATTTAAAATGATTATTGAAGGTTATAAATCTTTTGCGTTAGATGGAACCAATAAATATGGCAAAATTATGCCGGTGGGTCATTATCATAGAGATGGTGAAATAAAATTTGGCATTAATGGTAATGGTTATCATTTTGCTAAATATATAGAAGATACTCTAAGATATAGTACAAATGGAATTAGAAATTGTTTAGTAGCCCAAGTTATTGGCAGTGGAACAATACTAGAAGGTGAAGATGAATATAATGGCTATCATGATTTATATGTTGCTAGTGATATTGAAATAGTTAAATATTTAGAAAGAGAAGAAATTATAGATATAGCCTTAAAGTTAGATCAAGTTAAAATGAAAAGATTTATTAGAGACTTTAATTTAACTAATGAAGAAATAGCCTTATTTGAAGGTAAATACTTTGATGTTGATTTAGTTATAGATTATTATGATAGACATATTAAAGAGGCTTATCAACCAGAATATATTACAAGAAAGATAGCACAAATTAGAAAGAGGGAAAGATAAATTATGGCATTAGAAAGAGTTCAAGAATATTTTAAAAAATTTGATTTAGATAAAAGGATTCAAGTATTTGATGTTTCATCAGCAACGGTTAAGGAAGCGGCGATTGCGCTTAATACTAAAGAAGAAAGGATTGCGAAAACTTTAGGATTTTTAGTTAATGAACAACCAATTTTAATAGTAGTTGCCGGTAATATGAAAATAGATAATCATAAATATAAAGAATATTTTCATACAAAAGCGAAAATGATTCCGTTTGATGATGTGGAGAAAATAATTGGACATGAAGTTGGAGGAGTTTGTCCTTTTGGAATTAATCCAGGAATAGATGTTTATTTAGATGTATCATTAAAAGATTATGAAACAGTGTATCCCGCTTGTGGTAGTCATAATAGTGCAATTGAATTAAGTATTAGTGAGTTAGAAAAAACTTCTAATTATAAAGAATGGATTGATGTTTGTAAACAAGAAAAATGAAAAATAAATTTTTCATTCTATGAATTCCTAACGGAATTCTTTTTTGGTATAATGATACTAAT
>CANQHT010000084.1 GCA_947623705.1 uncultured Bacilli bacterium | reverse complement strand
TGATAATGATTAAAGCAAAGATTAGAAAATCTTTCTTAGTCATTTCTTCCACCTCCCTTCGGGGGCAAGCACCCAACAGTTAAGTTTCCCTAAAACAATTATATCAAACTTTCGTTTTAAATGTACCGGACAAAAAACCTTTTTTAGTATTTTTAGTAGATTCTAATTTTATTATTTGTTATAATCAGTATGGGTAGTAAAGAAAAGCCTACCAAAAATTTTTGTTAGACATTTAGCCTATTATAAAGCTAAGTGTCATTTTTTTACTAATTAACATTAAAATGATAATAATAAGCTAGGGAGTTTGATAATACAAACTCTTTTAATTTGCCATTTTTATTTTAAGTAAATTATGCTATAATCTTGTATGTAGGTGGTTTTATGTTAGAAATTAAAGACCTTAATTTATATATAGATGACAAAATGCTTTTTAACCATTTAAATTTAAAAATTAATGCGGGTGAAATCCATATTTTAATGGGCAGAAATGGGGTTGGCAAAAGTAGTATTGCTAAAATGTTAATGGGAGATAAAAATTATCGATGCGAAGGTAAGATTACTTATAAAGGAAAAGATTTAAATAATTTAGATATTTATGAAAGAAGTAAATTAGGAATTTATCTTTTAAATCAAAATCCCATTGCTATTGAAGGGGTTACCAATGCCGAAATGTTACGGGTGGCTTTATCTCTAAAAAGTAGTGAACCCATTAATATATTTGACTTTAATAAAGAATTAGAGCAAGTTTGTGCTAGTTTAGAACTTGATAAGAGTTTTATCCACAGGGAAATTAATGTTGGTTGTTCCGGTGGTGAAAGAAAAAAAGTAGAATTATTACATATGTGGATGTTAAAACCGGAATTTATTATTTTAGATGAAGTTGATTCCGGATTAGATGTCGATGCCACTAAATTAGTAGCAAGTTCCTTAAAAAAATATTATGATTTATATCATCCAGCGATATTAATTATTACCCATAATGATACCTTAATAAAAGTATTTCCAGAATATACAGTGCATTTACTTGGTAATAAAGGAATATTAAAAGAAGGTAGTAAAGAATTAGTTCAAGAAATATTAAGTAAAGGATTTAAAGAATTTAATGAAAATTCAGAAGAATCTGATACATTTGTTATAAGTGAGAATTAAGAGTATGAATAAATTATTAGTGAGTGATATTATAGATTTAAAAAATGGTGAATATGAAATTAATTCTAAAACACCTAATTTAAAGATAAATATTAAAGGAGAAGTTAGTGTTTATTTAATTAATTATGATTTAAATAATTTAGAAATTAGTATGCAAGATAAGGCTATACTTAAGATCTATTTATTTAATCAAGATGTTAAAAAAGACTTAAATGTTACAATTAATCAAGATAATTTATCTAAGGTTTATTTTAATGCCTCAGTTAAAAATAATGTTAATAATAAGTTAGTTATTAACAATAAAATACTAGGTAATGATAATGAATCTGTTTTAAATATTCGGAGTGTTAGTGATAAAGATTTAAGTCAAATAATAATTAATGTATTAATTGATAAAGATACTTCTCATAATATCGCGATAGAAGATATAAAAGGAATAAATAATGGTGGATTTGTCCATATTGAACCTAATATTGAGTGCTTAAGTAATGATGTATCCGCGAATCATTTAACCACAATTAGTAATGTCAGTAAAGATGAGTTAGATTATTTGATGAGTAAAGGTATAACTTATGAAATGGCTCACAAAATATTATTAAATGGTTTTATTTATAGTAATATGGATAAATATATTAAAGAAATGAGGTGAATAAATATGCATCGGGAAGATTTTCCTATGTTAAAACAAGATATAATTTATTTAGATAATGGGGCGACCAGTTTAAAACCCCAATGTGTTATTGATAAACAAGTAGATTATTATGAAAACTATAGTGCCAATGCTCATAGGGGAGATTATGATATTTCTTTTAAAGTTGATTTAGAATATGAAAATACCCGTGATTTAGTGAAAGATTTTATTGGGGCCAAAAGAAAAGAAGAAATCGTTTTTACAAGCGGAACAACAGATAGTTTAAATTTAATTGTGAATGGTTTTTTTAGTGGTTTACTAGAAGCCGGTGATGAAATAATTATTACGAAAACGGAACATGCATCCAATGTCATGCCTTGGTTTAGAGTAGCGGGGGAAACAGGGGCCGTTATTAAATATTTACCTTTAGATGATAATTATTTTGTTACTTTAGATAATTTAAAAAAGGTTGTTACGCCAAGAACTAAAGTCATTAGTTTAGCGGAAATTACGAATGTGATCGGGGATATTCGCCCAATTAAAGAAATAACTAAATTTGCGCACGAAAGAGATATCTTTGTGGTTGTTGATGGAGCCCAAAGTGTTCCGCACAAAAAAATTAATGTTGTTGATAGTGATATCGATTTTCTAGCATTTTCAGCTCATAAAATGTTAGGACCTACTGGTGTTGGGGTAATGTATGCAAAATATGAACTTATGCAAAATATTGAACCCGTTAATTTAGGGGGCGGAATGAATGAATCATTTGATTCACCCGAAAAAATGGTGCTTAAAGAAGTACCTACGAGATTTGAAGCGGGAACTCCAAATATTGCGGGTGTTATTGGTCTTGGCGAAGCCATTAGATACTTAAATAAAATTGGGATGGATAAAATTGAAAAATATGAAAAAGATTTGCGGAAATATTTAATTGAAAAATTAGTAACAATTCCGCATATTGATATTTTAAATTTAGAATCTGACAGTGGCATTGTCGCCTTTAATGTTGAAGGTATTTTCTCAGAAGATGTCGCTTATTATTTAAATAAATATGGTATTTGTGTGCGGGCTGGTAATCACTGTGCAAAACTTACTAAAGATGTGGTCGGAGTTACTAATTCCGTTCGCGTTAGTTTATATTTTTACAATACTGAATCCGAAATTGATACTTTAGTTGAATTATTAAAAGATAAAAATAAAATTATGGAAGGAATGTTATAATGGATAAAGATTTAAGTCGGGAAATAATCTTAGAAAATTTTCAAAATCCTTATCATAAAGAAGAAGTCCAAGATGAGCATTATATTTTAGCGAATACCAAAAATCCTAATTGTATCGATAATTTAGATATTAATATTCTATTCGAAGATGATAAGATTAGTGATATTAAGTTTATGGGAGAAGCTTGTGCTATTTCCACGGCCTCAACTTCCATTATGATTAAAAATTTAATTGGGAAAACACTAAGTGAAGCAAAAGTTTATGTGCAAAATTTTGAAAATATGTGTAATGAAGAAGAATATGATCCGGATATTTTAAAAGAAGGTTTAGCCTTCCAAGATATTTATAAACAAAATAATCGGAAGAATTGTGCTCTTTTACCTTACAAAGGTCTTATGAAAGCCATATTAGAATATGAAACAAAATAGAATAATAATTATTTTAATCGTAATCATTATGGCTTTAGCGTCTTTTATTATTTATGATCATTTTAAAGATAAACCCGAAGAAATTAAAAAAAGTGAAGAAACAAAAATTGTTGATAAATTAAATTTAGAATATTTAAATGTTTATTTAACTAATGACAACAGGTGCTTTCTAATTCCTTTTAATAAAGAAGAAATTAATAATTTAAAAACTAATAAAAATTTACAAGATCGTCTTAATCTTCTTTATGATAAAGCGAGTTATTTTAAAATATATGATAATGGTTATGAAATTAAAGGTTATGAAGTTAAGGTAGATAGTAAAATAAATAAGATTTATGCTTTTACAAAAGATAATAATACTTATGTCATCTTTTTAAAAGAGAATAATAAAATAGCCATTCTTGATACGGAAAAATATATTGATGATTTAGATACCGAAGTCATAGACAATTATAATGATTATAAAGATGTTTTAGAAATTCAAGATGACAATCTAATTTATTTAGATGGTAGTAATGAAGTAATAAAAATAAATTAAGGAGTAAGAAATTGCTTCTTTTTTGATTTATATAGAAAATTCAGTTATGTAGAAAAATTTTGAATAGAAACTTTATGGGTTTCTTTTTCATTTTTTCTACATTAAATTAAAAAACGACTAAAATAATTAGTCATTTTCTGGTATTTCTGATTCTTCTTTTATTTCATTCAACATTTCTGAAAATTCTTTTTCTGATAAATTAACAATCCTAAATATAACTTCTTTACTTATTTTTTCTTTTAACATATTTTTGACTATTTTCTTTTTAGCTAACCATTCGTACATTCTTTCTTCTAAAGCCTTTTTGTCATAGTATAATAATGAATCAAAGTCACCAGTTAACTCTTGTAATCCTTCTACCTTATTCATTAATCTTCTCTTTCTTTTTCAATTTCTTCTAACATTTCTGAAAATTCTTTTTCTGATAAATTTGCTATATCACTTATTTCTTTGATGGGATATTTTTTATCTAGCATCTTTTTAATCATTGCTTTTTTGCCAAGCCATTCGCCCATTCTTTTCTCAAGAGCTTTCTTGTCATAGTATAATAATGAATCAAAGTCGCCAGTTAACTCTTGTAATCCTTCTACCTTATTCATTATTCTTCTCTTTCTTTTTCAATTTCTTCTAACATCTCTGAAAATTCTTTTTCTGATAAATCAGATACTTGAAATATTTCATCTTTATTTAGTCTTGAATTTAACAATTTTTTAATCATTGCTTTTTTAGTTAGCCATTCACTCATTCTTTTCTCAAGAGCCTTTTTGTCATAGTACAATAATGAATCAAAGTCACCAGTTAACTCTTGTATTTCTTTTCTTATTTCTCCCATTAACTTATCCCCGTCATATACTTGATCTAATTTTTTCTT
>CANQHT010000083.1 GCA_947623705.1 uncultured Bacilli bacterium | reverse complement strand
TTTATTTTAGGATTCTATGATAAGTTTATTACTTCTTTAGATGATTTATTTAGAGGTAGTATGAATAAAAAGAAAGAAGCCTTAAAATATTTATTTAAAATTGGTATTGGTTGGGTAGTGGGATTACTTTCAGCCGTATTATTCTTATCAAGTATTTTTGATAAACATATCTATGCCATGAGTTCTTTATTTTTAGGTTTTATTATCTTTGCTATTCCCATTGTTATTAAAGAAGAAAAAGATAATTTAAAAGGTCATTATACTAATTTAATTTATTTAGTATTAGGAGCCCTTTTAGTAATATTAATTACTTATTTAAATAGAAGTGGAGCCAGTAGTTTTAATTTTAATATCGATAGTTTTAATATTGGAACAATTATTTATGTCTTTTTAGCCGCCACTTTAGCGATATCAGCCATGATATTACCCGGTGTATCAGGTTCAACTATGTTACTTATTTTTGGCCTTTATTTTCCCATTATTAATAAGATAAAAGATTTCTTACATTTAGATTTTAGTACGATACCAATTTTAGTAGTTTTTGGTTTAGGAATGATTTTTGGCATCCTATATTTTACAAAGTTATTAAGAAAATGTTTAGAAAAAAGAAGAAGTGCCACGATATATGCAGTTCTTGGCATGATGCTTGCTTCTTTATATTCCATTGTGATGGGACCAACTACTTTAGATAATCCGCTTCCATATTTAACTTTTAAAGAATTTAGTATTTTCTATTTTATCTTAGGTGGTTTAATAATTTTTGCTTTAGAAGGACTTAAAAACTTTTTAACAAAAGATAATGTTACAAAAGAGTAATGTTATCTTTTTTAAATTCTTTGATTATGGCCTCTGATATAGCACTTTCCACGATTCTTTGTTTTTTCGGATGAATTAAAAAACGCATACTTAATTCTAATTTATCATTAACTATTTTAGTATAAATAATAGGTGTTAGTTTATTATAATAAATTCGGTAATTAGAACTGGATTTATTAATTTCTTTTTGGGCTTTTTTAGGGGTCTCTTTAATTATTTCTTGATTATTTAAAATATTATTTAAAATATTTATTATTTTTGTTACATCTTCATTTAATGAGACATAAATATTTACTTCATCCCAAATATATTTAAATGCCGTATTATAATTTTTAATTTTATCCGAAAAAATAACCGTATTTGGAATATGAACAATTTTACCACTACTTTGGGTAGTGCTTTCTATGACTTCTAATATTTCAAAACTTAAAAAATTTAAATTAACAACATCGCCGATTAAATCGCCAATCTGAATCCTGTCTTCGACTTTAATCGGTTTAGCAATTTTAATATATAAACCACAGAAATAATTATAAATAATATCTCTTAAAGCTAAAGTTAGGGCAGCGGAGATAAAACTAATAAGGGTAATAAAATGTTCTAATTTTTGATACCAAATAATTAAAAATATAAAGATATAGATAATAATAAATAAAGTTTTTTGCCATTTGTTGATAAAATATTTTTCTTTTTCATCATTTATTTTTTGATTAAATTTCGAAAGAATATGCCAGATAATTTTTAAAATAAAAAAGAATAGGAGAGAATAAAAAGTATTTTTAAGATAGATATTATTTTTTAAAAAGTTTATAATTATAGCCATATTTAATTATATGAGAAAATTTGGTATAATATTTACAAGAAAAAGGTGATATAATGCAAGAATTAGTTAAGTTAGGCGAAAAGACTTATGTTTTACTTGAACACACGAATGTGGGATTTTATTTAGCAGAGAATAATGAAGTAGTAGTTATTGATACAGGAAGTTCTAAAGATAGTGCGAAATTAATTGATAAAGTTTTAGGGAAGAATAATTGGCATTTAAAATGTATTGTTAATACACATAGTCATGCCGATCATATGGGTGGTAATGCTTATTTAGAAAATAAATATAATGTTAATTCATATTCTTCTAATATGGAAAGTTTTATTTGTAATAATCCTATTTTAGAACCATCTTTACTTTATAGTGCCTCTCCCGTTAAAGAATTAAAAAATCATTTATTAATGGCTAAACCTAGTCATTCACTGGATATTAATGAGTTAGATATTCCGGGAATTGAAGTAATTGATTTAAAAGGACACGCTATAGGTCAAATAGGTATTCTTACAAGTGATGGAGTACTTTTTACAGGGGATGCTTATACCAGTACGAAAATACTTGAAAAATACGCTATTCAATTTAATTATGATATTGAAGAATACATAAATACTTTAGATTATTTACTTACAACTGATTATAAATATTATGTGCCATCTCATGGCGAAATAGAAGAAAATTGTACAAATACTGTTATGATTAATAAAGAAACGGCTTTAAAAGTTGAAGAATATCTTTTAAAAATTCTCCAAGAAGAAAAAAGTTTTGCTAATCTTTTAAGTCAAGTATTTACTGATTATCATATTACTAATAATTTAATGCAATACCATTTAATCGGTTCAACTATTAAATCATTTTTAACGAAACTTAATAATGCGAGTAAAATAGAAATAACAGTTAGAAACGGTGAAATGTATATTAAAGCTATTTAAAATACGGAATTGTACCAAGTTTATTTTTAGTAATCCTTTTAATTTCTTTAATGAATGGGGAAGGATTACTTTTTTCATAGAGTAAATAAGTACTTTCTTTACATCTCGTAATAGCGACATAAAATAGTCTTCGTTCTTCGGCATAAGGTATTTCATTATCGGGATATAATTTATTAATTAAAGGATTATTTTCAATTTTGTTAGGGAATCCTAAAGTTTCATTATTGCAATTTAAAACAATGACATATTCGGCTTCAAGTCCTTTAGAACGATGGACGGTAAAATATTTTATTTCTTTGTTTTGATAATGAATAATACTACCATCAAAATTAAAAGTAGCATCTAAATAAGGATAGATATCTTTATTATTCCGGCCTAAAACCATAATATCATTAGAGATATTGCTAAGATGATTAATTACTTTTTTAAAAGATGATACTTTATTTTGATATGGACAAAATATTAAAGGCGTAGCATTGGTTTTAAAAGCCGCTAGATTCTTAGTTATTTGATAAGGATTTTTTAAAATAAATGTTGATGCTAAACTAATAAGTTCCGTACTATTACGATAAGTATTAACTAATTTAATTGTTTTAACATCACTAAAAAACTTGGGAAAATTTATAAATAAACTAATATCACAGCCACTAAAACGATAGATAGATTGCCAATCATCACCAACAACAATAATTAAAGCATTAGTATATTTAATAATTTCTTTAATTAAATTAAGTCTAATTAAAGAAGTATCTTGAAATTCATCAATAATGATATATTTAAAATGTAGGTTAGCATCTTTAACCATTTTGGTGGCTGTTAATATTAAATCATCAAAATCACAAGTTTGGGTACTCTGTTTTTCATATAAGTATTTTAAATAGATTTCAAATATAATGGTTAAGATTTGTTTTTCTAATTTTTTAAATTTATGTAGGGATATATTTTCTTTTTTCGAATCATTAGTTTGCCAAAGATTAATAAAAGTTTCAATAAATTTCGCAAAACTTAAAAATTCATTACTTTCTAAAAAACGACTATATTTATAAGGATAATTAAGATATTTTAAAATTATCTTTTGTTTTATTTTGGACATTATTCTTAGTTCTTCTAAAATTAAATAATTTAGAGTATTGGGGTTACATATCGTATAAGTATAATTACTTTTATCTAAAATCATCATCGCAAGTTTATGAAATGTATAAATGTTGATATTACTCGTTATTTTCTTTTTTAAATCATTAACCGATGCATTAGTAAAAGAGATAACTAATATTTCTTCGGGAGTTACTATTTTATTTTCGAGTAAATAATTGATTTTTCCGACAATCGTTAAAGTTTTACCAGAACCAGCACCTGCAATAACAATAGTATTTTCTTCATTATTTAAAAGTTCCATTTGAAAGTCATCAAGGAAAAATTCGCCCACTTGATAGTTTTTATTCATACAAAAACCTTTCTAGCGAGAGATAATATCTTTTCATCATCTTAACACAATTTGACATTTTGAAGCAAGTTATTTAAGAGAATATTTATTATTTATTGTATAATTAAAGTGTGATAGTTATGGAGAAGTTAAAAAGAGTAGTAGGCGTTGCCTTTATTGAAGATGGTAAATTATTAATTGTAAGGTCCGTAAGAAGTAGCAAAACGGACTCTTGGACTTTAGTTGGTGGGGGAATTGAAACCGGTGAAACTGAGATAACCGCGGCTTTAAGAGAAGTTAATGAAGAAGTTGGGCAAGGGTTTGAATTTTGTGAAGAAGATTTACTCCCAATTATGTGTTTTAAAGAACTCGCGGCCAGTGATACCGATGTTATTATCGAAATGAATTTATTTTTGGCCCTTAAACCTATTCATGTCCGTTTAATTCCGAATGATGAAATATTAGAATATCATTGGTATAAAATAGGGGAGACGGAATATAATTTATCGTCATCTATAAGAGAACATTTTTTACCATATGCTATTCAAAAAGGGTTAATTTATTAAGTAAATTTGACAAAAAATTGCAAAAATTTATGAAAAAATACCAAAAACTTATTGCATATTTAATTTTTGTATAGTATAATCTAAATTGTCTTGGAGAAACAAGACTAATTTATGGTGATGGGCGATTAGCTCAGTTGGTTAGAGTACTTGCCTTACAAGCAAGGTGTCGTAGGTTCGAGTCCTACATCGCCCACCATTTATTTTTTTATGCCGACATAGCGTAATTGGTAGCGCAACTGACTTGTAATCAGTAGGTTGGGGGTTCGATTCCCTCTGTCGGCACCA
>CANQHT010000082.1 GCA_947623705.1 uncultured Bacilli bacterium | reverse complement strand
GTTGCACTTGAAAATGGTACTCAATTCTCAATTCGTGAAGGTGGACGTACTGTTGGTGCTGGTGTAGTATCAGAAATTGTTAAATAATTAGAAACTGACATAAATTTGATATAATTAAGCCTATTAACAAACTTATTTGTTAGGGGCTTTTTTATTGTAATATTAATCTATAATCAATTTACATTTTAGTATATTTTTGTTAAAATTAATGATAGGAGAGACTAGTTATGGTATTTAAGAAACCTTATGCTTTTTTAATTAAGTATTTTAAATTAATTAATTTTGTTTTAGCCTTACTGGCTGGTTATATAATTTATAAAACTTATAGCATTGTTAGTTTTTTTAATGATTTTATAATTAGTAATTATTCAGGAAACTTTTTTGCGGGTTTTTATAAAGACTATACCTCATCCTTTGTCTTTTTAGTTATTTTCTTAATTTTAGTTGGTTTAGCAGGTGTTACTTTATTATTTGTTTATAAGAAAAAACCTAATAAAACATATATATCTAGTATTGTGTATTACATTATTTTAATTATTTTTTTAATGGTAGTTAAAAATTTAATGATTTCAATGGAACGCGACCTTATTACGGCCGAATCAGCGAGAGTATATCGTGATTTATCATTATTATTAATTGTACCTCAAGTTATCTTTTTTGTCTTGTTTCTTATCCGAGGATTCGGGTTAAATATTGAAAAATTTAATTTTAAAGAAGACTTAAAAGAATTAGAAATATCCAGTGAAGATAGTGAAGAAATAGAAATAACGATAAGAAAAGATGATATTAAATTAAAAAGAAATCTTCATCGTTTAGTTAGAGAATTTATCTATTATGTTAAAGAAAATAAATTTATCTTTTCAATTATTGCAGTAGTTGGCTCAGTATTATTAATATATGGAATTTATAACATTATACCTAAAGGCGTAAATACTAACTTTAGTCAAGGTGATTCTTTTAATTATCAAGGAATATATTATGAATTACAAGATAGTATAGTAACTAATTTAGATTATAAAGGCGATTTAATTACTAATAAAGATACTTATTATGTTGTAGTAAGAATTAAAATAAAAAATCAAACTGATGATTCTTATAAAATTGATTTTAATAAATTTAGATTAGAACTTGATAATACTTATTTATATCCTGACCGTGAAAAATTATTTAGTTTTATAGACTATGCTAAAGATAGTGTTGGTAGTGAATTACAAGGTAATAGTGAAAACATATATGCCATAATATATAAAATTAAAGAAAAAGAAATAAAAAGAAATTATCGTATAAAAGTAGAAAATGGTTCGGCGATAGTTAACAAAAAATTAGTTGGAAAATATAATTACTTTACTATAAATCCCATAAAAATTAATGAAGTAGCAGTTGAGGGAAATTATAAATTAAAAGATGAAATTAACTTTATAAATTCTAATTTAAAAAATACGACTCTAACATTAGATAATTTAGTTATTACTGATAGATATAATTATAATTATGAAAGTTGTATTGATAAAAAATGTACAACTTATAAAGATAGTATTGGAATTAATTATACTAGAGGAGATAGAACATTAATTATCTTGGATGCTCAATTTAAGATGGATGAAACTATACCTTTTTATAATCCTGGTAGTGAATTAAATAAATTTTTAAATAATTTTGCAACAGTTAGATATGTAGAAGATAAAGAAGAAAAAGAAACTACTATAACAAATGTGACACCAGAAAATATGAAAGATAAAATTGCTTTGGAAACTAGTGATAAAATAAAAAATAGTGAAACATTAAAATTAGTATTTACGATAAGAAATAAAGAATATATAGTTAATTTAAAATAATTATTTATCAAAATATTTAGTAAGAGTATTTAAACTTTGTAAATCTAAAGAATGATAATAGTTAATTAACAGTTTATTACATAAATCTTTTTGTTTTTCTAAACATTTAAATTTAAAAATTGAATAAAGAGTACACAAAACTGTGTACTTTTTTTCTAATGGTTTAATAACTTTTACGTAATATTTATAATTATTTTCCATATCATCACAAGTATATTATATCACAAAAGGGGAATAATAGTTCCCGGACATAATTAGTTTATGGGGTGACAATGATATTGGTGATAAATATGGCAACATTTTCAAGAGAATACTCTTTTATTAGTGAAGAGCAAATTAAATGCAATATAGCAATGAACGTTAAAAAATATCGACAACTTGCTAAAATAACTCAAGAACAACTAGCAGTTGATATTGGGGTATCAACGGATTTTATTAAAAAATTAGAAAATAAAATGGGTGAAGTAGGATGTTCAAATTATACTCTTTATAAGATTGCAAAAGTTTTAAATACAAAAATTGATAATTTCTTTAAATAAGGATATAATAACTAATGGTGAGATAATGAAAGATAAATACATTGATTTATTATTAAAAAGATGTTTAAAATTAAAAAAATCATCAGTTTTATTTATAAATTATGATAAAGTAATTAAGAAATTTGTCAAAAAAGTAGTTATGAAAGCCAATGAAATGGGAATAAAAGATATTTATTTAGATGAAGTAGATTCTACTTTAATTCATGATTTTCTGAAAGATGCATCTTTAAGCGCTATAAAAAAGAATAAAATGTTTGATAATAGCGTTTGGGATGAATATGCTAAAAAAGATGCTTGCTTTTTAATGCTTGAGTCAGAAATTCCTCATTTAATGGATGATATTGATGATGAAAAGATTGGACTAGTGGCTAAAATAAGAAGAGAAACTAAACCATTATATCGCGATAGACAAATGAAAGGCGAAATTGGCTGGTGTATCGCTGCGGTTCCTAATTTAAAATGGGCTGAAAAAATTTTTAGTGAAGATGCTAAACCTTTAGATAAATTTTGGAAAGTATTGGCTAAATTATGCTTTTTTTCAGAGAAAGACCCGATTGCATATTGGGATAATTATTTAGAAACATTGAAAAATAGACAAAAGAAATTAAATGCTTTAAAAATTACTAAATTACATTTAAAAAATAGTTTAGGAACAGATTTAGAAATTACATTGCCTAAAGATGGATTATGGCAATCAATTGCTAGTGATAAATGGATTGTAAATATTCCTAGTTATGAAATATTTACTTCTCCTGATTATCGTTATACTAATGGAATTGTTTATAGTTCTAGACCTCTTATTTATAATGGAAAAGTAATTGAAGATTTTAGTGTTGAATTTAAAGATGGTAAAGTTATTAACTATAAGGCTAAAAAAGGCAAAAATGTTTTAAAAGAAATTATTGAAAGTGATAAAATGTCTTGTTATTTAGGTGAAGTAGCCCTAGTAGATTATAATTCACCTATTTCTAATACTAATAAAGTATTTGAAACAACTTTGATTGATGAAAATGCTTCTTGTCATTTAGCGCTAGGTAGTGCTTTTCCAGATTGTGTTAAAAATGGTAATAATTTATCTAAAGATGAATTAAATGAAATAGGATTAAATACATCATCTAATCACGTAGATTTTATGATTGGTACCAAAGATTTATTGGTTGAAGCCGAAACTTCAAATGGTACTGTTGTTATTATGAAAAATGGTAATTTAGTAATTTAATAATAAAAAACATCTAATCACTTTATTGTATTAGGTGTTTTTATATAATTTATTTACTAAATCATAATATATTTCTTTATACATATAGTTTATTATAATTTATAGTTATCATTAATTGACATAAGGCCTTATTTAAGGTAAAATATTTATGTTATTTAAAGTTTATGGAGCCGTAGCCAAGTGGCTAAGGCGTGGGTCTGCAACACCCTGATCGCCGGTTCAAATCCGGCCGGCTCCTCCAAGGTAAAATAAGAGAATTATCAAGAAAAAGATAGTTCTTTTTTTATTTTTCTGACGGATTACTGACGGATTTTGAAAAAAAATTAAAAAAAATCACCTAAATATTCTCCGGAATTTATTTATATATTCTATTTTAAAGAGTTTTCTCTAGCCGTAAAAAAGTCAAAAAAGCATTTTTTTACGGTTGCAGCCGTAAAACTTGACAAAACTATAAAAGAGTTATATATTTAATATGAGGTGTTAAATATGTTAATACGGGAAAAATATTTAAATAAATTAATAGAGAGTAAAGACCTTAATTTAATTAAGGTTATAGTTGGAGTACGAAGATCAGGAAAAAGTACATTATTATTACAATATAAAGATTATTTATTAAATCAAAAAATAAAAAAAACAAATATTATTTATATGAATTTTGAAAGTGCAGATTTTTATGATATTAAGGATTATGGTGATTTATACAAATATATAAAAGATAAAATAACTAACAAAAATAAATTTTATATTTTACTTGATGAAGTTCAAAATATTTCACAATGGGAAAAGGCTGTAAATTCTATTTTAGTTGATTTTAATGCTGATATCTACATAACAGGTTCAAATGCATATTTATTGTCAAGTGAACTGACTACTCTTCTTGCCGGAAGAGTTTTGACCATAAAAATATATCCTTTTTCATTTAAAGAATTTATAAGTATCTATCCTTTTAAAAACACCGAAGATAAATTTGACAAATTTAATAAATACCTAAGATATGGCGGTATGCCAATGATTGCTAATATGAACGATAACGAAAATTTAATTATTAATTATTTAAATGATTTAAAGGAAGTAGTATTAAAAAAAGATGTCATTAGTCGTAATAACATAAAAGATATTGTTTTTTTAGACAATTTAATAAAATATATGGCATCCACAATTGGTAATCTCACTACTCCTTATGCAATTGCCGAATTTATGAAGAAAAATGGTGGTTCAATTACAAATGAAACAGTTGATTCTTATTTAAAAATGTTAGAAAATGCTTATTTTATATATAGAGTTCCTCGTTATGAATTGAAAGGGAAACAATTACTAAAAACACAAGGAAAATATTATTTTATAGATAATGGTCTTAAAAATATCATTGCAGGCATTTCTTCTTATGATACAGGTAGCAGTTATGAAAACATTATATATATAGAATTATTGAGGAGAGGATATGAAGTATATGTAGGACAATATAATGATATAGAAATCGATTTTATTGCCATAAATCCTAATGAAAAAATATACTTTCAAGTTACAAGAAGTCTAA
>CANQHT010000081.1 GCA_947623705.1 uncultured Bacilli bacterium | reverse complement strand
GGATTAGAAAATACAAAAACATATAAAAGTACTTATTTTATAAACTGTAATGATTTAATTGAAGCTTTAAAAAAAGCACATTCTCATAATAGATTAGATGATAAATTAAAAACTTTGGCAAAATATAAATTACTTATTATAGATGAAGTCGGATATCTCCCAATTGATACTGAAGGAGCAAATATGTTATTTCAACTTATAAATAAAAGATATGAAAAAAATTCAACTATAATCACAACTAACAAACCATTTTCTAAATGGGGTGAACTATTTGGTGATTTAATGATTGCCAATGCCATTTTAGATAGATTAATACATCATTCTCATATTATTAATATTACTGGTAAATCTTATCGTATGAAAGATGCTTTATGTGATACTGAATCTGATGATTAAGGCTCATTTAAAAATGTAGGTTTTCCTACATAATTATATGGTCCAAATATTACATTTTTATATTGACTTTAACATATGTAATGGATGCGCTAGATAAAATAAGAATAAGATTACAAAAAAGTTATGGTTATAATACAAAAGAATATAGAATGTTAAAGAATAAAAAAATGTAAATTTATTAAGAAAATATAGTAATGAAGTAGAATGGTATACATATACACAGAGATATAGAAATGGACATATGGTAGATATACTAAAATATGATTTAAGGGAACAATTATTAGGGATATCAGAAGAATTAAAAAAAGGATATATATTAAAAGAATTGTTTATGGATGTATTGCATACAACAAATTATGAATATGCTGAGTGTGAGATAAAAGAATGGATAAGTACAGTAAGAAATTATGGAATAAAAGAAATGGAAGAAGCATCCGAAACAATAGAAAGATGGTTGCCATATATAGTAAATTCATTTATAGATAAAAGATTTTCAAATGGATATACAGAAGGAGTAAACAATAAAATAAAAGTAATAAAAAGAGTTGGATTTGGATATAAAAATTTTAAATTTTTTAGGTTAAGAATAATGTATATTTTAAATGGCAAAATAAGCGGAATAACTAAAAAAGATAGAAATCAAAAAAAATAAAAAAATGAATGTTATTAGCAATAAAAAGATATCAAATTTTTTAAACACCAAAAAATAAGGGACAATCCCTTATTTTATAATGCTTTGATTAAATTTTACTCCCCAGTAGAATTTCTAGAGCCGTCTTATCCCCATTATAAAAATAGTTCAAAAACGAACTATTTTTTTGTTAAAAGTAAACTTATTCCTAAACCTTTACAAAATATATTATCATTAGAATGCCATTGTAATTCATCTAATATATGGTGAGGAATAACAATTTTATGATTTGTACCAATAGTAGGAATATCTCTAATTGTTTCACATATTTCTTCAATTTTTTTAGATATTCTTTCATACTCATTAATAGAAGTTGCCTTTTCTCTAAAAGTAATATATTTATTTAAAATATTTAAGTATTCTGAATATAAATAGATATATAAAGAATTAATTTCTTTTTTTAAAACTAATTTAGTATTGACATCTAAGTTAGTAAACTCAGGAATAGTAATTCTATTTTTATCATCAATTTTTAATAATTTTTCTCCAATTAAATAATTCAAATAAAAAACCCCCTTTTGATGGGAGTTATTTTAATACTTTTTATCTATTTTGTCAATGTGTAGCCATATAAAGGAGATATAGACAAGTACTTATAACAGCAATTGCTATAATACTTATTGTCGTAAATCCCGCTTTTGTAAAGTCTTCAACTTTATCAATTGGCCTTTCTTCTTCCTCTTCCATAAAGAAATTAGGATTTGTTAGAACTAATCTTGGCCCTTTACTTTTTCCTTCTTCATTATTAATTGTATGTTCATTAATAACATTACTGATAATAATACTACTAGGTTTATTTGCAAATAGAACATCATAAGAAGTATAAATAGGAATACTGAGACAATAAAGACGATTACTATCATTTTTATTATCATTAATAGCTAAATCATTTAATTGTAAATATTTTTGGACATATTTTTTTAAAAAAGTTTCTTCTTGTTCATTAATATTTTCTTTATATAATAATTCTAAAGTATATAAAATTTGAAATAATTCTAAAGGGTGAAGAGTATATAAATTAGGATTAAGTTCTCTTAAATGTAAGTTATTTAAATGAATTTGGTATTCACCACTATAACTAAGTTTTAAAATATTATTTGTTAAAGTAAAATAGCGCATTGTGACATTATTTTGTTGTAATTCATTTAAAAATTTTTCATTATCATTACTATAATCCATAACTTTCACCTATTATAATAATTCTAACAAAGAAAGTGAAAAAAGACAATTGTTTTTCACTTTTTTTTAGTGTATTATAAACATGTGAAGTTATATGGAAAGAAAGTTAGATGAAAATTTTATTAGATGGCTTGCTAGTAAAAAGGGTGAAGATGATAAAATGTTAGCTTTTCGTCTTCAAGCATATAAAAAATTTTGTGAATTAGATAATCCTTCTTTTGGGCCAGAAATTAAAATTGATTTTAATAAAATTAATTATTATAAAGATGAAACGAATAAATATACCGAAAATTGGGATGATGTTAAAAGTGATGTTAGACATACTTTTAAAGCTTTAGGAGTTATTGATGCTGAAGAAAAATATTTAGATGGAGTTTCTAATCAATATGAAAGTGAAGTATTTTATCATAAGAATAAAACAGATAAAGATATTATTTTTATGAGTAGTGATGAAGCTTTAAAGAAATATCCTGATTTATTTTATAAATATTTTAATAATTTAGTTAAATATGATGAAAATAAATATACAGCTTTAAATGGGGCTTTATGGAGTGGAGGTTCATTTATCTATATTCCTCCGCATACCAAACTTGACCGGCCACTACAAAGTTATTTTCGCATTGAGAGTGAGTCACTTGGCCAATTTGAAAGAACAATTATTATCGTTGATGATTATAGTAGTTTAGAATATATTGAAGGATGTACTGCTAAAAGTTATGCAAACAGTTCTCTTCATGCGGGAGTGGTAGAAATATACGTTGGTAAACATGCCTCTTGTCGTTATTCAACTATTCAAAATTGGTCAACTGATGTTTATAATTTGGTAACCAAAAGAGCTATTGTTGATGATGATGGGGTAATGGAATGGATAGATGGTAATATTGGTAGTAAAGTTACAATGAAATATCCGAGTTGTATTTTAAAAGGTCATAATGCTAGAGGAAATAGTTTGTCTATTGCTTATGCCAAAGGTATTCAAAGTTTAGATGCTGGGGCTAAAATGGTTCATTTAGGAAGAAATACGAAAAGTAATATCATTAGTAAAAGTATTTCCGAAAAGGGAGGACTTAGTAATTACCGGGGGTTAGTAAAAATTACGAAGAAGGCTCTTAATTCTTATGCTAAAGTAAAATGTGATACTTTAATATTAGATGGTTATTCTAAAAGTAATACTTATCCTAAAAATATTAATGAAAATGCTTCATCTGTAATTGAACATGAAGCAACAATTTCGAAAGTTGATGAAGAAAAACTACATTATTTGATGAGCAAAGGGCTTAGTGAAGAAAAATGCAAAGAATTGTTAGTTATGGGTTTTATTGCGGATTTTAAAAAAGAATTACCTATGGAATATGCAATTGAATTAAATCGTTTAATAAAAGATTAAAAGTTACTAAATATTAAAATTTAGTGCTTTTTTTATTACCAAATGTTATAGAAAATTGGTAGAAAAATAAAGCCAATTATCTTTGTATTTGGTAGTTAGGTAAAAGAATAATTATGTGTTAAGATGGAGAAAGAAAGGAGGAGATAATTATTTTGAATAATGTTATTCTAGTTGGAAGACTTACGAGTGACCCTGAAATTGTTGAAATAGAACATAATAAAAAAGTTACAACAGTTATATTAGCTGTTAATCGTAATTTTAAAAATATTGAAGGTCTTTATGAAAGTGATTTTGTGCGTTGTATTTTATGGAATAATATCGCAGCGACGACCACAGAATATTGTCATATTGGAGATGTTGTGGGGATTAAAGGACGTCTTCAAACTAGTCGTTATGAAGATGAAAATGGTAAAACTCATTATGTAACGGATGTAATTGCGGAACGGGTTACCTTTCTTTCAAATAGTAAAAAAAATGAAAAAAAAGATGAAATTGCTGGGTTAGAAAAAGAATAAGTTATAAATTTTTTAAGTTTTTATTATAATTTAAATATGGGGAGTGACTAATGAAAAATCTTTTTAAATATATAGGACTAGTATCATTACTTTTATTTAGTTTCTATTATACTGAAAAGATGAGTAGCGCTGTTATTAATAAAAGTAGTTTAGTAAAAGAAATTAATAAAGTTAGTGATGAATATAATATCATCTCTGTTAGTGCCATTATTGACAATGATTATATAATTCCCGGTTTAAATGGTTATGCTGTTAATGTTTTAAAAAGTTATAATAACATGCGCTATTTAGATAGTTTTAATTCTTATTATTTAGAGTATGATAAAGTATTACCTGATGTGTCTTTAGAAAATAATAAAGATAAAATAATTAAATATGGTAATAATAGAAAAAATGGAATAGCAATTATATTAAAAAATAATATAGATGTTTTAAATTATATAAAAGAAAATAATCTTAAAATAAATAGATTAATAGATAAGAATACTTTTTCTAAAACAGAATTATATGAGCAAATTAATAATGATAATACAGAATATGATAAAGTTGAAAAGATGTTAAATAATGCCAATATTAACCATGATTTATGTTATATAAATAAAAATATTATAGATATATGTAGGGAACATAAGAAATATTTAATTGAAGAAAGTTTAGTTTTAAATAGTTATAATTTAGCCAATATTAAAGAAAAAATTAAAAGTGGGTATATTATTTATGTTAATGATAATGTAAGTGTTAGTGATTTTAAATTACTTATTAAACAAATATATTATCAAAATTTAAAATTACTTTATTTAAGTGAACTTATTAGTGAAGATAGATAATTTAACAAAAAAAGATATATCTAAGTTTCTTATGAAGAAAGGAAAGTAAAAAAAGCTAATAAAAAACCTGAGCTATTTTAAGGGACATTAAAAGAGGACTGAATTAAATTCAAAAAGCCCGGGTATATATACAAAACAATAATTTAAAGTTAAAAGCCCATATATTAAGGGAA
>CANQHT010000080.1 GCA_947623705.1 uncultured Bacilli bacterium | reverse complement strand
GCGCTATGGGTGCGCGTGTCTCCTTGATTGCATTAACATTATATTACAAAGTAGTAGAAAATGCAACCATAAATGAAGAAATTTTGCTTATAAACCTTGTTAAAACCTTATATAAGTAAATAATTCTGACACATATTCTTGGCGCATTTTAAAACAAACGCCCGGATTAACTATTTTAAAATTGCCACTAGCTTCTTTAACGACTAAAATTGAAATTTTCAATAAAAAAACTTAAATCATTTCTGACTTAAGCTTTTTATTTGTTATTTTCTTCTTTTACCTAATAAAGTATAACCAATATAACCAATACCACCAGCAATAACTGCAACTGATATACTAATTAACACTTTTTCTAAAGTTGTTAATCCTTCATCATTAGTAGTTTCTAATACTTCATTATTATCAGTTATATTATTATTACTACTATTGTTATTATCATTATTTGTATCTGGTATTGTAGTGTCTGTATTATCTTCAGTATTATTATCTACTACATTATTACTTTGATTACTATTTGTACTAGGTTTTGTTGTATTACTACTTCCATTAGTATTAGTATTCGTACTAGTATTTGTTTTATCACTACTACTTACATTATCATTAGTTGAATTATTTGTAGTATTATTTTGATCACTACTATTATTAGTATTGGAATTAGTATTTGTATTACTTGCTAAATCTTTACTTGGATTATTACTTTGATTTGTGTTTGTATTGTTTTTATCTTCTTCTTTAGTAATCCAATCAACTACTGCTTTAGCAGTACCAATATTTCCAGCTTTATCTTTAAATTCAAAAGTAAATTCCCCATTTTCTTTAAAAGTATAAGTATTTTTACCACTATTATTAGTAATAGTAATATCTTCATTACTTGTTAGGGTAACAGTTACTGGTTTAGTAGTCTTACTAGTTTCACTATATTGTAATGTGCCTTTTGGTACATCTTTATCAATCCAATCAACTTTAGCAGTTACCGTACCTTTATTTTTGTATTCATCTTCAAATTCAAAAGTAAATTTACCATTTTCTTTGAAAACATAAATACTAGCACCTTCATTATTAGTAATTTTTATATTAGTACTTGGATTTTTTAAATAAGCAAGAACATTACCGTTAGTTAATTCGGTTGTACTATATTCAATCTCGGCAGTTGGTTTAGGTCTCTTAGTTGCATCTTCATATAAATTAATTATTGAAGCTGACATATAATTACCAACAGTATTTACTCCAACTAATTTAACATATTTAGCATTTTTAGCTTCAACAAAATTAACTTTTTTAGCGTCATTATTATTGGCCCAAGTATCGTTATCTAAGGCTACTTCTTCAAAATTTACGCCATCCATACTAACTAACACTTGTACTTTAGTTACATTACCATTTGTACCATTAGCTCTTGGAACATACTCTAAAGCACTGATATATCTTGGATTTTCTAGAGCAATTGTAATATATTTTTCAGAATCAGAGCCATCCCATAAAGTATGCCACATCGTATTATGATTACCATCTAAAACATGTTTGGCAGCATTATCTTCTCTTGACAATTCTTCAGTTGAAACATCATCAATACTTAATTCTTTAGTTGGTACATAAACACTTTTTAAATTACTTAAATTATCCGTAAATTCAAAAGTTAATTCTTCACTTGGTATTTTATTACCTGTATAACCATAACGAATAGCTAGAGTTTTACTACCAGTTAAATCTGGTTGTTCATCTTTAAATAATGTCCAATCAGTAGTTCCTACAACTTTCCATTCCATTTCATCTTTCGTATTTATAAGGGTATTTTCATTATCGTTCGCTAAAACATTTAATGGGGCATTATTTTGTTCAATATTAATATCATAAACAACATCTCTAGCACCCTCTAAACGAATATGAATGTCAGTTTCCGGATGAATTAAAGCAATTTCTTCTTTTGTAAGTTCATGAGATAAACCAGAAGCATCTTTCCAATCTTTTTCATTGGCACTATCTAAAACATTATATTGCCATGTAACACCATTACCATCAAATTTTTCAGATAATTTAATTTTATTAGCATCTTCTCCATCAAATGAGAATGTTGCAATTTCGGTTTTACTATTAAGTAAGTAATTTGCTACTTGTCTTTGTTGACCAGCTTGGATACTATCAGTATCTTTCATATCTTTAGCAGTATTTAAAGTTTCATCTATTAAATTAATAATTTGACCTTTACTAGCATTATCTTTAACTTCTTTTTCAATTAAATTTAATAAATCATACATTGGAAGTGGATAATACTTATAAGCTTCGGCAATTCTATTAGCAAGAACAATATATTCTAATGAAGAAGCTTTTTTTACTTTATAAAGATTTACTAAACCATACCAAGCATCAAAGTTAATGCTTTGAATACTTAAAGCTTTATTATAAATACTTTCTAAATTAGTATTATCACTATATACTTCACTTAACATTAAAACTTTTTCAGCTTCAGCATATTTATCATAATCATTTAAAGCCGCTTGCGCAAGTAAAATATAACTTGCAGGGAATCCACTCGCATAAGAACCACTACCCCAACCATTTGGCATTCTAACAGATAGTTTTTCAGTTTTACCTGATTGTCCCCAGCCAGAAACATCATTATATAATGTCCAAATTTTATTATTTTGTTTATCTAAAGTCATATAAATGTAAGCCGCATGACCGGGTTGAGATACGACACTTGAAGGTACACCATTAACACCTTGTAAGTTAGAACCAGTCTTAGATAAACCACCACAAACTGAACCTTCTTCAAAGACTATCCAAAGTTTAGCCTTATCGCCATAAGTAACTTCATAAGACTTACCATTGGCATCAATATAACTTTTACTAAAACTATAAGCTCTTTTTAAATTAGCTCTTGTTTTATTATTATAAGTATCTTTATTATTTACATCATAATATTGACTACGACTATAATCATAACCAAATGTATAACTAATATAAGTATATGGATTCACACTTTCATTTACTTTAGCAAATTCATTTAACCACATAATTTCTTCATCATCGATGATATTATTCATAACAAAACGCATTTCTTCAACAGATAAATTTTCAAATATTTGATTATTTAATTTACCATCTTGATATAACTGTTTATATATTGCATAACGATTAACGGCATAAGAACCATTTGGATCAAGAGGATCTTCTGGAGCTCCAGTTACCCATAAACCAACATTAGCGGAATGGGTTAAAGATAAAGTAATAACCATTTCTTTATATAAATCCCCTAAAGTTTTATTTTTATTATTTTCTAAAACAGTTTTATCATTAAAATCTTCATGGTATTTTTGATATAATTCATTTAAAACTTTTAAAGCAGAAATATAGTTACCATCAGGTGTACCACCAAGTAAGAATAATTCTAGATTTTCTTTATCATTTAAAAGCCAAGATAAAATATCATTATATTCCTCACTATAGTTAAGTAAAGCTTGTAATATATCATAACCTACACTACTAACAAATTTTCTTTGCATTAAATTTAATTCTAAAGCATTTTTATCTTCAGTACTACAACTAGTACTACATTTTTCATAACCATCTTTAATTAAAGCATCATAAGCACTTACTTCTTTAACTAAATCATAAGTAACAGTTTTTTGTTCATAACCATCTTTTATTAACATAGCATCAGCATAAATGGCATCATCATACCATTGACTATACCAACTATTACCATTTTCATAAGCGTATAATTTTAAATATTTTTTATCTTTAATATTAATTTTAACAAATTCTGCTAAACCTAAATCATTATTTGCTGTATTTCTAATACTTTTACTTTGGTATTCTTGTTTCCAGTTTTCTCCATCATCTGATGTATAAATATAGAATGTAACACCACCATTATAATAGTTACTTATTTGTGATAAATCAACACCTAAATAAGCCGTAAAATAATCATATTTATGATCTAATTTACTTAAATCATAAACAATTTCACTAGTAGCCCAAGCGGAAATACCTTTTAAGAAAACTCTTTTAACTCCTTTAGGATTTTCTTCAGTTGGCACATTTAAAGTAAGCAATGTACTTGCATTACTTTTATCTAGTCTTAAATAATAACCGGGTTCAACAAAAGTTTTATCCCCTTCATAATCAATATCAGACAAATAGATATGATCAGTTGTGTCATAAACGGCGACAAATCGTGAATTATCAAACCGATCATTCTTCTTAACATATAGAGTAGCTACTAAAAACATACTAAAGATTAGTACTACTACTCCTAATTTTAAAATTTTACTTTTCATTTCTTTACCCCTCATAAATACACCTCTTGTTGTCAATAATTGTACATTAAAATTGTCTAAAAGTCAAATTGATTTCCGTTAATTTTAGTTAACAAGACACAATTAGACAAAATTTTACTAATTTTTGACTTTAATTAAGTTTAAACTTCTATTATAATATATGCGGAAGTGATAAGCTTGAATATTACAAATGTCCTTAAAAAAGAAGCTAATTTAGACTATAAAAAGTTTCAAGAAAAGATTTGTCAAACAAAGTATCCTATTCTAGGAGTAAAAATTCCTACTTTACGCAAAATAGCTAAAAATTTATTAAAAACTACCGAAGTATCCAAAATTATGGAACTAAATAATGACTACTATGAAACAGTAATGTTAAAAGGCTTAGTTATTGGATTATCTAAAGTTAGTTATGAAGAAAAAATTACTTTAATTAATTCCTTTCTTCCTTTAATTGATAACTGGGCAATATGTGATGTATTTTGTAGTAGTCTTAAATTCATTAAAGATAATCAAGATAAATTTTTACCATATTTAGAAAAATTAAGTCAAAGTAATAAAGAATATTATTTAAGATTTGTTATAGTTATTTATCTTAATTATTACCTAGATGACACTTATATTGACTATGTATTAAATAAATTACTTACTATTAAAAGTGATAAATATTATGTTTTAATGGCCATCAGTTGGGCTTATTCCATCTCTTTTATCAAATATTTTAATAAAACTAAAGAATTCTTTATTAAGTATCAAAATGATATTCCAAAGTGGGTTTATAATAAATCTATTCAAAAATCTTTAGAATCATATCAAATTAGTAAAGAAAATAAAAATATCTTAAAATCAATGAAAAAACCTTACCTACGGACAGTTTTTTAAAAATATAAAAATAGATATGACTTATTAGCCATACCTATTTGTCTCTCTTAATTGATTAAACAACCTTTTTTTGATATCATTAAATTATCAAAATATATCATTCAATATCAAAAATAAAG
>CANQHT010000079.1 GCA_947623705.1 uncultured Bacilli bacterium | reverse complement strand
CCGTTGGTGAAGTGGTTGAACACACATGCCTTTCACGCATGCATTCATGGGTTCAAATCCCGTACGGGTCACCAAATAAGAAAGATACTAACTACTTGTTAGTTTTTTTATTGCCTAAAAAAGAAAGAGGCCTACTCTTTCTAATTAAATATGTAATGGGTCAATATCAATTTCTAAATTGACTTTATTATCATTAATATAAATATTATCTAAATATTTTAAGGCATTTATTAATTTATCATCAAAACGATATTTTATCACAATTTGAAAACGATAAGTATTATTGAATTTAAATAAACTCGCGGTTGTTGGGCCTAAAATAATCGAAGTTTTATCTAAATTATCTTTTAAATATTTAGTAACTTTATTCGCATTTTCTAAGGCTAAATTATAATCACTAGCAATAACTTTTAAACTAACTAAATAATAATATGGCGGATATTTTAGAATTTTTCTGATATTCATTTCATATTCAAAAAAACTTTTAAAATCATTATTTTTAACGCAATTTAAGACATAATTATCGGGATTAAATGTTTGAATAATTACTTTACCTGGTAAACTACTTCTGCCGGCCCGACCACTCGCTTGATATAAAAGAGCAAAAGTTCTTTCATTACTCCTGAAATCCGGAACATTTAAAGAATTATCAGCATTGATGATTCCTACTAAAGTAACTTTGGGAAAATCTAGTCCTTTACTAATCATTTGGGTTCCAAGTAAAATGTTATATTTTTCATTTTTAAAATCATTGATTATTTTTTCATGAGCTCCCTTTTTACTTGTTGTATCTTGGTCCATCCGCACTATTTTAGCATCAGGTAATTTCTTTTGCAGTTCTAATTCGACTTTTTCCGTACCAAGACCTAAGTAATTTAAACTATCTTCATGACAATTCGGACATTTATCTTCTCTTTTTGTTGTATAACCACAATAATGACAACGTAAGTTATTCGTTGATTTATGATAAGTTAAAGTAATATCACAATTCGGACATTTATAAGTAAAACCACAATTAGAACAATTAATAGTTGTTGAGTACCCTCTTCGGTTAAGTAAAATAATAGCTTGTTCACCACTACCTAAAACATTTTCTAAACTTGCAATTAATTCATCACTAAAAATAAAATTATGTTTTTTAACTTCATCAAGCATATTTACAATTTTAACATTTGGTAAAGTACCGGCACCAGCTCTTTTATGTAAATATATTGGCTCAAAAACATTTTTTAAAGCCCTAGCTTTCGATTCAAGCGTTGGCGTCGCACTTCCTAAAACAAGAGGGCAATTATGATACTTTGCCCTAAAAATTGCCACATCTTTCGCATTATATCTTGGCATATTTTCTTGTTTAAAGGTATCACTATGTTCTTCATCGATAATAATTAAGCCAATATTTTTTAAAGGCGTAAATATCGCGGAACGAGTTCCCACAACTACAGATACTTCTCCCCGAATTATTTTTAAATATTCATCATATTTTTCGCCATTAGATAAGGCACTATGGAATATTGCCACCTTGCTTCCAAACCATTCATAAAAGCGATCGACAATTTGCATCGTTAAAGTAATCTCAGGCACAAGCATTATCGCCGTTTTGCCTTTATCAATAACATTTTGAATTAAATTTAAATAAACTTCCGTTTTTCCTGAGCCGGTAATTCCTTCAAGTAAGAATGTCTTATATTCTTGGCATTCTTTGACTTTTTGATAAGCCAATTCTTGTTCTTCATTTAATTTGTGTTTTTTAACGCCTTCTTCTATTTTTTTATTAATCCTGTATTCTTGTTCTTTAACTTCTTTAATTAATTCTTTATCTTTTAAGGCTTTAACAACTTGTGCACCATAATTACTTTTTAAAACTTTATTATTTATAAGTAAATCATTTAATAATTCACTTTGATAATTAACTTTTTTATAGCCTTCTAAATACTTCTTAGTTTCTTCAATACTTTGATTTAGTACTAAATAAGTTTTATAAAAATTATAATTAGTCTTTTGATCTTTTATTTTTAGGGAACTTGGAAGCATAGCTTGATAAGCACTTATTAAAGGACATAAAGTTTTTTCTTTTATGTATAAGCCTAATTTAATTAGCTCTTCATCTAAAACTATTTCTTTATCGGTAATATCTACTATTTCTTTAAGTTCATAATCTTCTGCATAAGTATTTGTAATATCCATAACAAAACCATTTATTACTTTATTACCAAAAGGTATTTGCACCTTCATCCCTTTTTTTATTATACTTTGTAAAATTTCAGGTACTTTATAAGTAAAATATTTATCAATTTTTTTAGTTGGATATTCAATTAATACTTTAGCAAACATAATAGTCTCCTTCTAAATAAATTATAAAATAAATTATAAAAAAAAGAAAGTAAATTAATTACTTTCAGGATTCATACATTCGGGACTATCATCAACTTCATGACAGCCATAACCAGCAAAACCTAATTGGGCTTCCGCAAAACCTTTTTGGCCATCCATTTCAAGGATTACCCATTGATGTGTCCAACCATTTTCATTAGCGTGGGTTAAATTTTTAAAGCCCATTAATTCTAAAACTTGAATTAAAGCTCTAGTACAACCGGCACAAGAAGCTGTATGAGTTACAAATACACCATAAGGAGTACGATAATCAAAACCTTCTTCAACATGATAACCCATTTGATAATATTCTGATACTTTTTTAGCGGCAGCATCAACTTTTTCTAAATCTGTCGTATAGCCTTTGGCTAATACTTCATTAGCTACTTTTTGAGCAATTTCAGTAGCTTGTTTATTTTTACTGCAAGCATCTTTATCTTGTGTTGGCTTATAACCTCTTTTTTGTAATACCGCATTAGTTACATCACAAGTTGGTGTTGTACTTGGTTTAGTAGATGAACCTGTGCTAGGGGTAGTAGTTGTTCCAGTACTTGGTTTCGTAGTTGTACCCGTACTAGGTTTAGTAGTAGTTGCTTTCGTTTTAACTGTAATAGTCATTTCTTGTTCTACTCTATTACCATTTTTATCTTCAGCATAAATCTTTACTTTATAAGTACCGGCTTTACTTGTATTAACTTCTCCTTCATATTTAACTTCTAAAGAGCCTTCTTTTTCATCCGTTGCTGTTATCCCACTTAAGATATCTAATTTATCGCCAACCGTAATAGTTTTATCTTTAACCCCACTTAAAACTGGCTTAATTGTATCGACAACATTAATGGCAAATGTTTTAGAATTCTTGATTTGTTCAGATTTAGTTTCTCCATTTTCTTCATAAAAATAGTCGTATAATAAATCAATTTTTACCTCATAAGTTTTAACTTCTTCCAAAGAAATTATCGCATCATCTTTTATTTCTTCACCATCAACATATATTTTAATTTCGGTTTTATCTTTTAAACTATCTTGCGATACAATACTATCCTTTATTTCTTCATAACTTAAACTACTTAAATATTCTAAATCAGGTTGATAATCTTTAAAAGCCAAATTATTTTGTTTTCTTATTTCTGTAATTTCTTTATTTCGTTTTTCAACTTCGGCATTCTTCTCTTCAACTTTTTCATTCTTATCTTTCACATATAAATATGCTCCAACCGCTACTCCACTACCTAAAATAATTATTATAATAATTATATAAAGCAAAGCTTTATAATCTTTTTTACTTTTCATCCTAACCTACCTTCAATTTTATTCTAGTCCTCTAACTTTTTATTTGCAATACTTTTAACTAAATTTTTAGTTTGTATTTTACAAAATTTAACATTATTAGTTTAGGCAATATATAAATATTTAAACATTAAAAAAGAAGAATTTAATCTTCCTTAACTTCAAAATCTTTTAATTCACCATCACTAGCTAATATTTTATTAACTTTCGCTGTGGCATTATTTAATTTTTCACTACAATTTTTAGCTAAATTCATAGCATCAGTATATTTATTAATGGCATCTTCTAAAGGTACATTACCGGCCTCTAATTCTTTAACTAAAAATTCTAAATCTTTTAAATTTTCTTCAAATGTTTTTTCTTCTTTCTCCATTTTTATTCCTCCTATTTCTTTCTTTTTAAAATATTTTGTACTTCAGAATCATGACTATAGACTTTATCAAGTCGTTCTTCAATTAAAGGATCAGTTGCAAGAGCTGCTAAAGCAAACATCTTTTTATTACTAATCATTTCTATTTTAGCCTCTAATTCTTTTATTTCGGCATTACTCAATTTTAATTCTTCTTGTAATTCCAGTAAAAATTCATTTATCGCTTTTCTATCACTACATAATAGCATAAATTTTTCAGTTTCTTGATCTAGTTCTTTTTTTATTTCATCGATATTATCTTTATTTTCATTATATATTTTAAGATAGTCACCAGCACCTCTTGTGGAACAGTAATAACCACCACCTAAAGTTATACCAAAACAACTACTTAAGACAAATAAAATATTGGCTAAGTTCATTGTAATTCCATCTTGAATAACATTAGCTAAAGATGTAGCCCCAACTCCCATGATACAGGTAGCTAAAAGGCCAATAGTAATTGCTTTTATTTTAGATAATTTAGTTAAACTTTTGAAATGTCCTATAACATATAAAATATGGTTTAAATTATCTATTTTTTCTTCAGATTCATCTATTCTTTTGGCTATTTCTTTAGCATAATCCCGTTGCTTATACATATTTCCTTCAATGCACGCTTTTGTTTCTTTCTCTTCTTGTAACTCCTGATACAATTCATTAAATACTATATCATACTTATTCATTCTTTTTCTCCTTTACTTCACTTAAAATTTCGCCTTCATGAAATTTAATATTTATTATATCACCAATATTTAAATCATTGTAGCTTTTTATTACTTTATTATCTTTTCTAACTAAAGAATAACCATTACTTAAAATATTTAAAGGATTAACTAGTTTTAAGGTATTAATTAAATAATCTAAATTGTATTGTAAGTTAGTTAAATTTTTATCCATAATATTATTTAATTTACTAACTAATTCTTTTAAAGTGTTTTTATTATTTTGAATTAAATTATTGGGATTTAACATTTTAGCTTTATTTATATTGATTTCTAAATTATGTCTTTTAATTTCTAAAATATTTATAATATTACGATTTAAGTTATCCATTAATTTATCTAAAGTTTGTTCTTTCATTTCATATAGACTTAAAGGATTTTTTAAGACAAAAGAATTTCTTAAATTTCTTAGTTCAATAAATTTAGTATTTATTAAATTTTTAATATATCTATTTAAGCGAATTTTATATTGATTAAGTAAATTATTGATATCACTAACGGTTGGCACGGCCATTTCGGCAGCTCCAGTTGGAGTGGGTGCTCTTAAGTCAGCGACAAAATCCGCAATCGTAAAATCAGGTTCATGACCAACAGCACTGATAATTGGGGTTTTAGCATTATAAATGGCCCGGGCAACACACTCTTCATTAAAGGCCCATAAATCTTCAATGGAACCACCACCC
>CANQHT010000078.1 GCA_947623705.1 uncultured Bacilli bacterium | reverse complement strand
GCTATTACAATGACGGAGGTTTAGCCGGTCAGTTCAACTTCACTAGGAACACCGGTGCAGTCATTGGCGGCATTGGCTCTCGCCTTGTTCTCGCTAGCAAATAATTTGCAATTGAAAATTACAAATTATTAACTTTGTTTTCTTTGAAATCGTCCCCACCGCTCTTCTTTTTCTATGCCTTATTTTATTATTTCATCAATAAGTCCATATTCTAAAGCTTCTTCCGGACTCATAAAGTTATCTCTATCGGTATCATTTTCAATAACATTTAAATCTTTGCCGGTAGCATCCGCTAAAATATGATTTAATTTATCTTTAATTTTAATAATATGTTCGGCGGCAATCTTAATATCTGTTGCTTGCCCTTGCGTACCACCCAATGGCTGATGAATCATAATTTCACTATTCGGTAGACTACATCTTTTTCCTTTGGTACCTCCTGCTAAAAGAAATGCTCCCATTGATGCTGCTAAACCTATACAAATAGTTTTAACATCACTTTTTATATAATTCATCGTATCATAAATAGCCATCCCACTAGTAATGGTTCCACCGGGAGAATTAATATATAAATAGATATCATTATGGTTTAAACTATCTAAATATAAAAGTTCCGATACGACAATACTTGCCATGCTATCATTAACCTCTCCAATTACAAAAACAATGCGATCATTTAAAAGTCTGGAGTATAAATCATAGGCGTATTCTTTGTTACTACTTTTTTCAATAACTGTTGGAATTATATTCATTCATTTCACCTATAATTATAATATAAAAAATAGTAAGTTTTTATTCAAAAAAGAATAAATTTGTGTTAGAATTATGTATAGTAAAGGGTTGACAGTATGGAACGTATTACAATTACAACACAAAAAGGTACACAAAAAGAATTTCTTAAAGGAACAACTTACTATGAAATTAGTCGGGGGTTCAATTTGGGAAAAGAAATTTTAGGCGTAAAAATTAATAATGAAGTTTTATCACTTTCAGATAAAGCCATGGAAAGTGCTGATGTAAATTTTATTGATTTGAATGATTTAACCGGTAATAAAATATATAAAAGTGGGTTAGAGTTTATTTTCGAAGTGGCTTTAAAAACTGTTTTTCCGGATTTAGAAATAAGTTATCAACATAGTGTTCCGAAAGGTTTTTTAGGAGAAGTCATTGGAGATCATATTTTAACCCAAGAAGATTTAATTAAAATTAAAGAAGTAATGACTCAAATAATTGAAAAAGATATGGTCTTTAAAAAGTTAAATGTTAAGAAAAAAGAAGCTATACAATTCTATGAAAAAATGCATCAAGAAGAAAAGGCCGAAAATATTAGTAATATATCGGATAAGGTTGTTACTCTTTATGAATTAAATGGTATTTATAATTATTTCTATTCCGATATGCCTTATAGCACCGGTAGTATTACTCTATATGATATTGTTTATTTAGGTCGTAATCGTTTAGTATTTGTTATACCGAGTAAATTAAGTAATGGCATCTTGCCAGAATATGTTCACTATGATAATATTATTAATTCATTTTTAGTAGGGAAAACCTGGCTAGAAAAATTAAATATGCAATATGTGACTGAGATAAATAAAACTATTGGCAGTGGCAAAATAAAAGATTTTATGAAATCTTGTGAACTAGTATTTAATCAAAATGTATCGGAAGTTACTAAAGAAATAATTAATAATCGGAATATAAAATTTGTTTTAATTGCGGGTCCTTCATCAAGTGGTAAGACAACTACTTGTAAACGCTTGGCATCTTATTTTGCTGCCGAAGGTTATAATCCCATTAAAATATCTATTGATGATTTCTTTAAAGAAAGAGATGAATCACCAAAAGATGAATTTGGTAATTATGACTTTGAATGTTTAGAAGCCATTGATTTAGATTTATTTAATGATACTTTAAGAAGACTTTTAAACAATGAAGAAGTAAGTATGCCAACCTTTAACTTTGTGAGTGGTAAAAAAGAATATGATAATAATATTATAAAATTACAAGAAAATAGCATAATACTTATTGAGGGATTACATGCTTTAAATGATAAATTATTAAAATCAATCGATAGTAAATATAAATATAAAATTTATTTAAGTCCCTTTATTCCTTTAAATATCGATAAACATAATTATATATCCACAATAGATTTAAGACTTCTTAGAAGAATAGTTAGGGATAATCGAACAAGAAATTATGATGTCAATAACACTATTCATTCATGGCAAAGTGTTAGAAATGGCGAAGAAAAATATATATTCCCATACATTCATCAAGCCGATGTTATTATTAATACGGCATTAGCTTATGAAGTTGGGGTTTTAAAAGTTTATGTCGAACCACTTTTAAGAAGTATAAATGTTGAAAGCAATTATTATGAAGAAGCGAGAAGATTATTAAATTTCTTAAAAATGTTTTATTCAATACCAGGAGAATATGTAAGTGATGACTCAATATTAAGAGAATTTATAGGAGGAAATGATGATTAGAGTTGCTATTAATGGTTTTGGTCGAATTGGTCGTATTGCCTTTAGAGAAATGATAACAGAAAGGGATTTTGATATTGTGGCTATCAATGATTTAACAAATGCGGAACAATTAGCGTATTTAGTTAAATATGATACTGTTCATAGAACGTTTCATGAAAATGAAATAACTTTTGAAGGTAATGAAATAGTTGTTGCCGGTCAAAAAAGAATTAAAGTGTTTTCTGAAAAAGATCCCGCTAACTTACCTTGGAAAGATTTAAATGTCGATTTAGTTTTAGAATGTACCGGTGCATTTACTAAGTTAGAAGATGCTAGAAAACATATTGTGGCTGGTGCTAAAAAAGTTTTGATTTCCGCACCAGGTAAGGGTGAGATGAAAACAATTGTGTATGGTGTTAATGAAAATATCTTAGATGGCACGGAAGAAGTTGTTTCATCTGCTAGTTGTACTACTAATTGTTTAGCCCCAGTATTAAAAGTATTAAATGATCATTTTGGGATTGAAAAAGGTTTTATGAGTACAATTCATGCCTTTACTAATGATCAAGAAACATTAGATATTGCTCATCGAAAAGGTATTTATGCTAGACGTGGAAGAGCGGCTAGTCAAAATATTATTCCGGCATCTACTGGTGCTGCTAATGCTATTGGTTTAGTTATTCCGGAATTACAAGGTCGTTTAGATGGTGTTGCTTACCGGGTACCGGTTCCAGATGGTTCATTAATTGATGTAACTGTAGAACTTCGCAGTAATCCAACTGTTGAGGAGATTAATAAAACTTTTATGGCTAGTCAAAGCTTAGCCTTAAAGGTTACGGAAGATCCAATCGTATCCAGTGATATTATTGGTAAAAGAGTTGGAGCTTTAGTTGATACCTTACTTACGAATGTAGTCGAAGTTAATGGTAAGAAATTATATAAAATTGTCGCCTGGTACGATAATGAATTAGGTTATACTGCCCAAATGCTTAGATGTGCTAAAGCAATGTTTAAATAATATAATTTGTAAAGAGTTTCTAAGGAAATTCTTTTTTTGTCTCTTTAATTATGCTAAAATGTTAATAGATATGGTGATTATATGAAGTATAAAAAAGAATTAGAAGAGTTTAAAAAATTTAAAAATACTTATACTTTTAAAGAATTAAATTTAGAAGAAAAAGATGATAAAATATATTGTGAAGGTCTTTTAATAAAAGATGAAAATGGTTATATTGGAGAAAGTGAAAAATGGATTAATGTTGGTTATAATTTAAAAGGGACTTTTCCGAAATTATTATCTAATTTATTTCCATATAAATTTAAATTTAAAGGTTATACTCTAAATTCTTTAGAAACATTTTTTCAAGCCATTAAGTTTCCTCAAAAAAAATTACAAAAAGAAGTTTTTAACTATAGTGGGAAAGAAGCTTTAGTTTTAAAAGCCACATCGGATTATGATTGGCAAAAAGATGGTTATATTTATTTTATGGGGAAAAGAATTAAAAGAGATTCTAAAGAATACGATGATTTAATCGATGAATTATATATAAGTGCTATTCAAAATCCTTTTTATCGTAATGCCATTAAAAATTGTCCTTTACCTATTTTACATATTATGGGAGAAGTTGATAAAAATAAAACGGTATTTACAAGGTACGAATTTGAATATATGCTTAATGCTTTACATGAATTTTTAAAAATTGTGGATAAATAGTTAGGAGTGATAAATAATGCAATATTTAAGTGAAAAAAAGATTACTAATAAAACGGTTTTACTAAGGTGTGATTTTAATGTTCCGGTTAAAGATGGGGTAATAACTGATGCTAGTAAAATAATGAAAAGCAGAGAAACTATCGATTATCTATTACAAAATAATAATAAGGTTATTTTATTAAGTCATTTTGGAAGGGTAAAAACAGAAGAAGATAAAGAAAAGAATAGTTTAAATATAGTATATGAATATTTAAAACAATACTATAACTTAGACTTTATAAAAGACCCATTACATTTAGAAGAAATTAACGATTCTAATAAGCAATTATTTTTAGTTGAAAATACTAGATTTACTGATGTTCCAGAAAAAATGGAGAGTCAAAATGATTTAGAACTGGCTAAGTATTGGGCGAGTTTTGCTGATGCGTTTGTTATTGATGCTTTTGCTTCCATGCACCGGGCTCATTCTTCAACTGCCGGTTTAAGTAAATATTTAGATACTTATTTAGGTTTTTTAGTAGAAACAGAACTTAAAAATTTAGAACCATTAATTAGTGTTCAAGACCATCCTTTTGTAGTTGTTATGGGTGGGGCTAAAGTTGATGATAAAATTGGGATAATTAATGAACTAGTAAAAAGATGTGATAAATTAATTTTAACGGGTGGTATTTTAAATACTTTCTTAAAAGTTAAAGGTTATAATGTTGGTAGTAGTTTAGTAAGTACTGATGCAGAAGTAATAGATAATGTTAAAAATATTTTAGATAAGTATGCAGATAAAATAAGTTATACGCCAGAATTTACTATTTTAAGCGATAATTCTAATATAGAAGTAACTTTAGAAGATATTCAAGATAATGATATTATTTATGATAATTTAATTGATGGGAAATTATTCAGTGGTGCTAAATTAGTATTCTTCAATGGCACTTGTGGTAAATTTGAAGAGAAAGAATATTCTAAGGGTACTAAGAATTTATTAAATACGTTAAAAACAAGTGGCGCTAAAACCTATATTGGTGGAGGAGATACCGCAAGTAGTGTCAAATTACTTGACAATGAAGAAAACTTTACATACATTTCCAGTGGTGGAGGTGCTACTTTAGAATATGTTGCTTATCATAACTTAAAGGCTTTAGAATATATCCAAGAAAATGCTAAAAACTAAGAATTTTAGTATTTTTTTTATGAATTTCGACCCAATTCGACATAACTTTACATAGATAGACAAAACTTGTCAAAACTTCCTATGGATTTTTGTCAAATAATCTTTTATAATGTATTTACA
>CANQHT010000077.1 GCA_947623705.1 uncultured Bacilli bacterium | reverse complement strand
AAATTGGTCATGGTGCTTTAGGTGAAAGAGCTTTATTACAAGTTATTCCATCAGAAGAAGAATTTCCTTATACAATTAGAGTTGTATCAGAAATTTTAGAAAGTAATGGTTCATCAAGTCAAGCAAGTATTTGTGCCGGATGTCTTTCTTTAATGGCTGCTGGGGTCCCAATTAAAGCGCCTGTGGCTGGTATTGCAATGGGTCTTATCACTAACGAAGATAAATATACGATATTAACCGATATTCAAGGTATGGAAGACCATCTAGGAGATATGGACTTTAAAGTAGCAGGTACTAGAAAAGGTATTTGTGCTTTACAAATGGATATTAAGATTGATGGCGTTAATAAAGATATTTTAAAAGAAGCTTTAGCTCAAGCGAAAAAAGCGAGAATGCAAATCTTAGATTTATTTGAAACAATTATAAAGGAACCTAGAAAAGAATTAAGTCCATATGCTCCTAAAATTGAAACATTTACAATTGACCCTGAAAAGATTAAAGATGTCATTGGTCGTGGTGGCGAAATGATTACGAAGATTATTTTAGAAGCTAGTCACGTTAAAACAGTTAATGATAAAGAAGCTGTTAAAGTTGATTTAGAAGATGATGGACGAGTAATTATATATCATCATGATAAAGAAATAATTAAGAGAACAAGAGAAATGATTGAAAATGTTGTAAAAGAAGTTGAAACAGGTAAAATCTATACGGGTAAAGTTGTTAAAGTTGAAGATTTTGGGTGTTTCGTAGAACTTTGGGAAGGTTGTGAAGGTTTAGTTCACGTTTCCCAACTTGCCGATAAACACGTTAATAAACCAAGTGATGTTGTAAGTGTTGGCGATGAAATAATGGTTAAGTCTTTAGGTTATGATAACAGGGGAAGATTAAACTTATCCAGAAAAGAAGCTTTACCAAAAAGTTCTAAACCTGAAGAAAAAAATCCTGAAAATGCCAAATAATTTAAAATAATAATAATATAGTTTAGTAAGGAGTGATGATATGTTATTAGTTATTTTAGGAATTATTTTAGTTATTCTTCTTTGTTCAATCAAACAAATTAATGAATATGAAAGGGGTGTCAAGTTTCGGTTTGGTAAGTTTACTAAAATATTAACTCCCGGTTGGAAATTAGTATTACCAGTTATTGAATCATATCGCAAAGTCGATATAAGAACTAAAGCTGTGGATGTACCAGCCCAAGAAGCTATTACCAAAGATAATGTTTCTGTCCAAATTAATGCCGTTATTTATTACAAAATATTTGATGCATCTAAAGCTGTTCTAGCGGTTGAAAACTTCTATTATGCGGTTGGTCAACTTGCGCAAACAACAATGCGTAATGTTGTTGGTTCGGTTTCATTAGATGAACTTTTAGCGGAAAGAGATAAAATTAGTTCCGAAATTTGTAAAATAATTGATGAAGCTACTGATCCATGGGGAATAAAAGTCGAAAATGTCGAACTTAAAGATGTATCTTTACCAGAAGATATGAAAAGAGTATTAGCTATTGCGGCCGAAGCCGAAAGAGAAAAACTTGCGGTTATTACAAAAGCTAAAGGCGAAGTTGAAGCCTCAAATAATTTAGCGAAAGCCGCCGAAATTATGACGAAAACACCAGGAGCTTTACATTTAAGAACATTATCTACTTTAAGTGATATCAGTGCTGATAAATCAAATACAGTCGTTTTCTGTTTACCAATGGAAATAATTGATGCGATGAAAAGCTTCAGTGAGAAGAAAAAGTAGGCAACTACTTTTTTTTATGATTAATTTTTGCTACAATAAAAATATGAAAAAAGAGAAGTTAAAAATTATATATGAAGATGCTTATTTAATTGTTGTGGTTAAAAAGAGTGGCTTATTAACTATAAGTACCGATAAAGAAAAAGAAAATACTTTATATCATGAGGTAAGTAGTTATTTAAAAAAGAAGAATAAAAATAATAAAGTGTTTATTGTCCATCGTTTAGATAAAGATACCGCAGGTTTAATTGTCTTTGCTAAATCTTTAAAGGTAAAAAATGCTTTACAAGATAATTGGGATAAAGTAATAAGAAAATATTATGGTATTGTTAATGGGGTAGTAGATAAAAATAAAGATACTTTAACATCCTTCTTAAAAGAAACTAAAACTCATTATGTTTATAGTACAAAAAGTGATGGTAAACTAGCTATTTTAGATTATCAAATTTTAGTTAAGACACCTAAATATACGTTACTGGATATAACTATTAAAACCGGTCGTAAACACCAAATAAGAGTGCAATTAAATGATATTAAGCATTCTTTAGTTGGCGATAAAACTTATGATAAATGTCATAACAAAGGCATTAAACAATTATATTTATTTGCCTACTTCTTAGAATTTACCCATCCCATTACTAAAAAAACTATCACTTTAAAATGTCCTTATCCGGAATATTTTAAAACTTTAATTGATTATAAAGCATAAAAAAATTAGTCCTATTTAGAACTAATTTTTGTTTGTCTTCTTTTACCGGTTCTTTCCCAACCTTCAAGATAAGTCTCAGTACTCCATTTATAACGATATTTGGTAACTTCTTTCGTTTCTTTTTCGGCACTAACTTTAACAGTTTCCCCTTTAGTACATACAGCACTAGCACCTTCACCATACATTGTATAACCACTCTTACAGAAGTATTCTGTTTTAATAGTATAGTCTTTGTAATCAGTACCTTTAGATATACACATATCGCCCTTTCTACTAAATCCATCTGGACAAGTAGTCTTAGTATCTTTAACTATTTTACTATTATCAGTTATAACACATTTCGTACCATTTAAGACACCATTTGTACAACTATATTTATTAGTTATTGTTGGTGCTTTACTATCAGTTGTATCATAAACACATTTAGTTTTATCACTACTTAAAGTACCTTTACTACAAGTAATAGTTGGTTCTTTTGTATCTGTAGTATTATAAACACAAGTATTTCCACTTAATGTACCTTTACTACAAGATACGGTAGCATTGGTTGTAGTTACACAATTGTTACCACTAGGAGTTCCGGAAGTACAACCATAAACTGGAGTACTATTAGCATCTACAGTATAAGAAGATCCAGAACAAGAATAAGCTTGATAATTTTTTACACAACTTTTATCAGTTGGAGCACAAACATTTGGAACAACACCACTCCAAGTACAACCTTTGTATACTGGTCCTTGATATTTTGATTCATAGAAAGTATAACCTTTAGTTGTAACTCGACATTGCGTACCACTTAAAGTACCTTGAGAACAAGAATAATTATATCCTGTTACTGTTTTTGCAGTAGTTTTAATACATTGGGTACCTGATAAACTATATCCTGAAGGGCAACTATAAGTTGGAGTTACATTACTAGAATTATTTTTAATACATTTCGTATTAGCACCACTACCTGATTTAGTATAACCAGCAGGACAACTATAAGTAGGATCTACATTACTTGTTGTAGTTTTAATACATTGGATAGTTTTACCATCCCCATATAAATGATAACCACTTGGACAAGAATGATTAACTGTTAAAGTAGCATTTACTTCTTTAGTACAAACAGTATTTTCTCCATCCCCAGTTTTAGTATAACCTGATTCACAACTATAAGTTGTAGTAACAGTTGGTTTAATTTCTTTATTATCTGGTCTTACACATTTAGTAGATGATCCTAAACCAACTTTTTCATAACCAGTTGGACAAGTATAAGTTGTTTTCTTAATCGCATTAGTAGTAGTTTTATTATCTTTTACACAAAGATTACCATTTTTAGTATAACCACTAGGACATTTATAAACTGTTTCCGTAGTTTTATAACCTTGTTTAAATTGATATTCATAAGCAAGTTCATCATCTGGTTCATTTGGAACTACAACGACATCACATTTACCACTGACACATAACTGATTACATCCTAATTCTTCTGTAGTTTTAGCCACTTCTTTACCACAAACTAGCATAACAGTCATATCATATTTACCATTATTATTAGTAACCATAACATAACTACCTTCTAAATCACAAGTTTCCCCATCTTTATAAATAAATGGTAAAATAATACCTTTATCAGTTAATTCTTTTAAAGTATATTTTATTGAATTTCCATTAGTAGGCAAGGTAACTTTAGTTAATAAATAATCTTTAACTGTATCATGGAAATAAGAATAACCCGTAATAAATTCATTAGTATAAGCATCTTTATTCGTTATTGTACTATTATTACTATCATCAAAATTAACACTTTGTTTATTATTATCGGTATTTCTAGTAAATAACCAAATTATTAAAAAGATAATTAAAATAACTAAGAAGATTAATAAACCTTTTTTAATAACATTAGACCAATTAATTTTTCTTTTAACTTCTTCTGTATACATATTAATTACCTTCCTTCACCATTACATAAACTTTGATATTCATCAATAGTAAATAATGAATCTGCTATAGCAAATATATTATCAGATTTACTATTATCATAAGTAGCAGGATCATAATCTTTCATTTGAACATCTATAAGCGGTATTAGTGGTACCATTATATCATTAAAGGCCATATATAAATCTATATAATTTCTTATTTGAGCAGCTTCAATATGTTCTTTAGATCCTGTTAAAACTTCTTCTACATTATCAAAGTGATTTAAACTAGTTAGAGATATTAATATAAAGTTATATAATTCTTCTTTAGCTTGACTATCTTGAGGATTATTTAAAATATTTAAATAAATAGTACTTAATTCTGTAAAACAATCATTTAGGTCAGTACCAGGTAATGCTAAATAAGGTAATGCCAAAATAGTATTTTTATCTTGTTCTGTAATATTATCTAATAAATAATCTTCAGATACTTGATTAAATGTTTCATCTAATATAGATACATAATTAACATAATCCATATTATATAATAGTTTTTCATCAATTGCCCATAAAATATTAACAATAGTTGTTATATCATAATCCATAAAGAAATTTTTATTTTTTAATTCATAAGCATTATTGACTAAAGATACAATTTTTTCTGGTGTTGTATTTAATGTTAGTCGAGTATTTTCATAGTCTTGTAAATAAATATATTTGAAATCAGTTGTATAAATATAGTTTTCAACAGCCTCAATATAAGGAAGACTTAATAAATCATTAATCGCATCAGCTGAGAAATTTTTAGCTATTTGTAAAGCACTAAATTCACTATAACCAATTTCTTCTAACTTTCTTATAGCATCTAAATTAACACTAGTAGTATCACTTCCTAAGTTTTCATCTTCTACTACGACATTAGCAATTGATTCATCTGTTAAGTTTTCATCTTCAACTACAACACTTGCAATTGTTTCAGTTGGAGTTGGTTCTGTTTCTTTCTTTTCTTCAGATTTACCACAGCCACTTAAAAACATTGTAAAGACTAATGTACTAGCAATTCCACGTTTAATCCGTTTAATTATATTATATTCACTCATTTCATATACCCCCATTTCGTGAATTTGCTATCTATAATACCATTTATAAGCGTGATTGTCAAATTAATTCCGTTACAATTCACAGCCAATCAAAAAATAGCGAATTAATCACTGTTTTCTTCCTTAGGTAAAATATCATCTAAAGTAT
>CANQHT010000076.1 GCA_947623705.1 uncultured Bacilli bacterium | reverse complement strand
TATGTCGATTAATTTTTACCAAAAACATCTTGTAACTAAAATAAAATTTTGTTATAATATTCTTGCAGATTTAAGTGGGACATAAAATTCCCACTTTTATTATTAATTAGAGAGGTGAGTATGGAAAAGTTAGAAGAGTTAAGGAGTGCTTTAAGTGAAGTGCTTAAAAAAAGTGAAGTAATTGTGGATGATATTTATCTTAAGAAACAAGGTAAATATACATTTCTAACCGTTGTGTTAGACAAAGTTGGGGGTATTGATTTAGATGGGATTGTTGATGCCACCAATATAATTAATCCCATTGTTGATGAATATGATATATGTGATAATGAATATATCTTAGATGTTATAAGTAAGGAAAGAGGATAGTATGGATAGTAAAGAATTTATTAAAGCATTAGATAATATTGTTAAAGAAAAAAATATTAGTCCGGATGTGGTATTTGAGGCGATGACTTTAGCGTTACAAACCGCTTATAAAAAGAATTTTGATTCGAAAACTAATGTAAGAGTGGATATCAATAGAGAAACTGGGGAAATTAAAGTTTATTCTTATTTAGTTGTTGTGTCTGAATATGATGAAGGCAGTGAAGAGGTTGATGAAGAAGGAAATACAGTAAAGATTCCTCCACAAATTAATCGTGATGCCCAAATTTTATTAGAAGATGCGAAAAAAATCGATAAGAATGCTAAAGTAGGAGATACCATTGAAAAAGAAGTAACTCCAAAAGATTTTGGAAGAGTTGCAGCTGGTACAGCAAAACAAGTTGTTACCCAAAAAATAAGAGAAGCCGAAAAAAATAGTATTATTGAAGAATTTCAAGATAAAGCCTATGAATTAATGTTAGGTTTAGTAGCATTGGAAGATCAAAGAAATTACTATATTGATTTAGGAAGAACAAGAGGTATATTACCTAAAAATGAATGTATTCCTGGTGAAGTAATTAAAATGGGTTCTAATATTCGGGTATATATTACCAAAGTAGAAAATGGCCCTAAAGGACCAGTTATTATGACTTCTAGAAAACATTATGGTTTTGTTAAAAGATTATTTGAATCATTTATTCCCGAATTACAAGATGGTTCGATTGTTTTATATGGTGTCGCAAGAGATGCCGGTAATAGAAGTAAAGTAGCGGTATATTCTACTAATGAAAGAATTGATGCAATCGGGGCTTGTATTGGGGAAAAAGGTAGTCGAATTGGTAGCATTTTAAAAGAATTAAATGGAAATATTCCTAAAGATAGTAAAGACAATGTTGGGGAAAGAATCGATTTAGTATTATACGATGAAGACCCTAATGTCTTTATTGCTAATGCTTTAAGTCCTGCCAAAAATGTGATTGTTAATATAACTGACCCTGAGAAAAAAGAGGCTTTAGCAATTGTTAATGATGATAATTTAAGTTTAGCCATTGGTAAAAAAGGTAGTAATATTAGACTAGCAAGTAAACTTACAAAATATAAATTAGATATTAAAACTCTATCTCAAATTAATGCTGAAGGAAATAAAGAAGAATAGGTGATTTTACTTGAAAAATAAAAAAATTCCTATGCGGACTTGTGTTGTTACTAAAGAAAAATGTGAAAAAAGAGATTTAATAAGAGTTGTAAGAACACCAGAAGGAATAGTGGTAGTAGATCCTACCGGGAAACAAAATGGTCGAGGGGCTTATTTAAAGAAAGATGCTGAAGTATTTAAAAAAGCCAAGCAAAGTAAAATATTAGACCGTATATTAGAAGTAGAAGTTAATGAAACAATATATGAAGAATTAAATAATTTATTAAAATAAGAAAGGAGATTTATATGACTGTTAAAGAATATGCTGAAAGTATTAATTTATCTGTTGCCGAAGTTTTAAAGAAATGCCGGGAACTAGGTATTAAAGCGAATAATGCAGATGATGTTTTAATTGATGATGATGTCATAAGTCTAGATTATACTTTAAATTTAATTAGTACTGATGAAGAAATTACTTATGATGAAGATGAACTTGTGGAAAATGCAGCGATGGATATTATGGAAAGTAAAAATATTAGTGAATCTAATACATCGAAGAAACAAAAGTTAAAGAAAAAAGATAAGACTTTAGAAAATAAAGAAAATTATCAAATGCTTAAAAAAGAAATGTATAAGCATAAAGAAAAATTAATGAGTAATTCAACAGTTAATGAAGATATCGTAATTTATAAACAAGGCATGAGTGTAGCAGACCTTGCCCAAGAACTTAATGTAAGTGGAACCGATATTATTAAAAAGTTAATGTCTTTAGGATTAATGTTAAGTTTAAATGATAAAATTGATTTTGAAAATGCCGAAATTGTGGTTTTAGATTATCATAAGACTTTAAAGAAAGAAGAAACTCAAGACTTAGCCAATTTTGAAGAATATGAAATTATTGATAAAGAAGAAGATTTAGTTAAAAGACCACCGATTGTGACAATTATGGGTCATGTTGATCATGGTAAAACAACTCTTTTAGATTATATTCGTCATTCTCACGTTGTAGATCACGAATTTGGCGGAATTACTCAACATATTGGGGCTTATCAAATTGAACATAATGGTAATAAAATAACTTTTATTGATACCCCAGGACATGCAGCATTTACCGAAATGCGAGCCAGAGGAGCTAGTGTTACCGATATTGTAATTATAATTGTCGCTGCCGATGATGGAGTTATGCCCCAAACTAAAGAAGCAATTGACCATGCTAAAGTAGCCAATGTACCAATTATTGTGGCTGTTAATAAAATTGATAAACCAGATGCTAATCCAGAAAGAATATTAACTGAGATGGTTGAAAATGGCATTACCCCAGAAGAATGGGGTGGTGACGTACCATTTATAAATATTTCCGCCAAAACGGGTGAAGGCATTGACCTATTATTAGAAACTATTGAAACTATTGCGGAAGTTAATGGTTATAAGGCTAATCCAAATCGTTATGCGACAGGGACAGTTATTGAATCAAGACTAGATAAAAATATTGGAGGTATTGCTTCATTTATTATTCAAAATGGTACTTTAAGAATTGGCGATCCAATTGTAGTTGGCGAGTATTTTGGTAAAGTTAGAACCATGAAAAATGATTTAGGTGAATCGATTGTGGAAGCCGGTCCATCTACTCCGGTAGAAGTTACGGGTATTTCCGAAAATCCCGAAGCTGGCGATAAATTTATGGCTTTTGAAACCGAAGCTAAAGCCAAAGAAATTGCTAGTAAAAGAAAAAATATTAGTGCTTCCAAATATAAAACTGATGTCGTATCTTTAGATGACTTATTCAAGAAAATTGAATCCGGAGTTAAAGAAGTTAATGTCGTTTTAAAATGTGATGTAAGAGGTAGTGAAGAAGCCGTTAAAAATGCTTTAGAAAAAATTCATATTGGAGATGTTGTTGTTAAAGTAATTAGAAGTGGTATTGGAACAATTACCGAAAGTGATGTTGTTTTAGCGAATGCTTCTGATGCTATTGTAATTGGCTTTAATGTCGTCCCAAGTAATATTACTAAAGAAGTAGCCAAAGAATATAATATTGATATTCGTCTTTATACTATTATTTATAAATTAGTTGAAGATATGGAAAATGCTATTCAAGGTATGCTTGATCCGGAATATGAAGAGAAAACGATTGGTACTGTAGAAATAAGGCAAATCTTTAAATTCTCGAAAGTTGGTAATATTGCCGGTTGTTATGTAACTGATGGTGTCGTTAAAAATGGGGCGAGTGTTAAAGTTATTCGAGATGGTATTATTCTAAAAGAAGATAAGATTGCATCTTTACAAAGAGGTAAAGAATCTGTTAAAGAAATGAAAAAAGGTTTTGAATGTGGTCTTACTTTAGAGGCCTTCAATGATATTAAAGAAGGCGATACTTTAGAAATCTTTGAATTAGTTGAGGTTAAAAATGGCAAGTCACAAGATTGAAAGAATTGCTAGTGATATTATCAAATATTTAGGTAATATTATGTATACGGAAACGGATGATGAATTACTTAAAAGTGTTACTTTGACGGCTGTAGATGTAACAAAAGATTTAAGTTATGCTAAAGTATACTTTACCTCTATTAGTGAACTTAATCATAAAGACTTAGAAAAAGAACTAAATGAAGCGGCACCATTTTTAAGAGGTAAACTTGCTAAAGTTTTAGAAGTACGGAATATTCCGGAATTAAAATTTATCTATGATGAATCGATTGAATACGCTAATAAAATTGAAGGTATTATTAATAAAATTCATGAAGATTAGAGGTTTAAATGACTAATTTTGGAATTATAATAAATAAAGAAAAAAATTATACAAGTAGAGATGTCGTTAATAAATTAAATAAAATATTAAATACGAAAAAAATTGGTCATACAGGAACACTTGACCCTTTAGCGGAAGGTGTTCTTGTTTGTTTAATCGGTAAATATACTAAATTAGTGCCTTATATTATGAGTGTGGAAAAGGAATATGTGGCTAAAATTAAGCTCGGAATTAAGACAGATACTTTAGATATTACAGGGAATGTTATTGAAGAAAATACACCTAGAGTATTAACTGAAGATGAAATAATCAATGTAATAAACGATATGAAAGGGGAATTTAAACAAACAATTCCTTTGTATTCGGCTAAACATATAAATGGTAAAAGATTATATGAATATGCGAAAGATAAAGAAGTTGTAGAACTTCCCCAAAATACAGTAATGATTAAAGATATTGAATTTATTAGTTATGAAGATAATACAATTACTTTTAAATGTTTAGTTAGTAAAGGAACTTATATCAGAAGTTTAATTGCAACGATTTGTGATAAATTAAATGTTTTAGGAGTTATGAGTGCCTTAACAAGAACTAAACAAGGTAAGTTTAAAATTACAGATGCTTATACTTTAGATGATGTTGCTAAAAATAATTATAAAAAATTAAGTATTGAAGACTTATTAGATGTTAAAGTAGTTGAATTAAATAAAGATATCGAAAAGTTGGTCTATAATGGCAATAAATTAGTATTAGATTTAGATGGTTTAATTTTATTTAAGAAAAATACCGAAGAAATTTCATTATATAATTTTGAAAATGGGGTAGGAAGAGTAATTGTTTTACTAGTAAATTAAAAGATTGGTTTAAAATTTGACCAATCTTTTTGCATGTTTGATATAATAAAAAAACTAACTATAATGATATTAGTTGTCAGATACTATGCTTATTATCGTGATAATCATTCTGGCTTTATTATTATAGTTAGTTTGAAAAATAAAACGCTAAATGCGTCTACATTATGAGGCGTTACCTAATCCGGTAACACACTTCATTTATATTATATAACAGTTTTTGAAAATTACCAATCATTTTCTAGAAAAATTTTCAAAAACTAGTCCTTTTACCCAAAAATATGCAGTTTTTGATTTACTTTTCCAAAAAATTATAATATAATTAAATAGAAGTTTTGACTTAGATGAAAAAGTTTCCGATTTTTATCTCAGTTTAAACCGATTAATAGAAAGGAAGTAAAACAATGGCTTTAAGTAAAGAAGCAAAAGCAAAGATTATTAAAGAATTTGCTAAAAATGCTAACGATTGTGGTTCTGCAGAAGTTCAAATTGCTATTTTAACTAATGAAATTAATGAACTTACCAAACATATGCAAGAACACAAACATGATTTCCATTCTAAAAGAGGCTTACTTATGAAAGTTGGTCGTCGGAAAAAATTACTTAACTACTTAAAAGAAAATGATGTAGTAAGTTA
>CANQHT010000075.1 GCA_947623705.1 uncultured Bacilli bacterium | reverse complement strand
TTAGATATAATCTCTTTGTAATAATCAAAAGGTATTTGTTTTCTTTTTCTGATAAGTTCTACAAGTAGTCTTTCTTTGTTATAAATATTTACAGTACATTCATTAACTTTAACGCTTTCTTTTCCAGCATTTAAGACATTTTTATCACTAAATATTTGAACAATTTTTTCATTTTTGATGGTACGATAATTACTTGGTGTTGCAAGATATACTTTATTTGGTATTACATCCGTTAAATCATAAAAGTAAAAAGCAGAATCCATTGTTATAACACCTGATGGATATTTTTTAGAATAAAGAATTATTGGATCAACTATTTTTTTATTTGAATAAATTCCATTTTCAATTTTAAATATTTCTTTATTATCAATTGCTTTCTTAATATTGTATCTAGTACCATATTTTTCTAAAAGTTCTTTGTATGAATAAATCATTGTTTTTCACCTCTTTATCATTTTAACACAATGTAGGGTAAAATTCAATAAAATACCCGACAAAATGTTACTAACATAACTTAATTTAACTTACTGAACTTATTAAAAAATTTAAAGAAACATCGATAAATCCTTTATTTATGGTAGCTAGCATAAATTGAAATTTTTATATTATAACATTTTCTAAAGCAAAATTTTTTTGATGAATTGGAAAAAACTTTTTTTATTTGAATTTTTAATCTCATTGTATTTTTTTTGGCATTTCTGCCACTTTTTTACAATGACATCTTAATAAAAAAGAAGTCAAATTAATCATTCAACTTCTTTTCGATTTTTTCTTTACCACCCATATAAGGTTGTAATACTTTAGGTATTTTTATTGAACCATCTTCTTCATAATTATTTTCAAGTAGGGCAATTAACATTCTTGGAGGAGCAATAACTGTATTATTTAAAGTATGGGCATATTCTTTAGTGCCATCTTCTTTTTTATAACGAATTTGTAATCTTCTCGCTTGAGCACTAGTTAAATTAGAACAAGAACAAACTTCAAAATATTTTTGTTGTCTTGGACTCCAAGCTTCAATATCACAAGAACGATATTTTAAATCCGCAAGATCGCCACTACAACAAACAAGTTTCCGTACTGGAATATCTAAACTTCTAAATAATTCAACAGAATAATTCCACATTTTATCATACCATTTATCACTATCTTCTGGTTTACAAATAACAATCATTTCTTGTTTTTCAAATTGATGAATTCGATAAACTCCTCTTTCTTCAATGCCATGAGATCCTACTTCTTTACGAAAGCAAGGAGAATAAGAAGTCATTGTAATAGGCAGTTCACTTTCTTTTAAAAGTTGATCTTTAAATTTAGCAATCATTGAATGTTCACTAGTACCAATTAAATATAAATCTTCCCCTTCAATTTTATACATCATATTTTCTTTTTCTTGAAAAGACATAACTCCATCTACGGCATCACTACGAATCATATAAGGTGGAATACAATAAATAAATCCTTTATCAATCATAAAATCCCGAGCATAAGCTAAAACCGCACTATGCAGACGCGCAATATCACCCATCAAATAATAAAAGCCATTTCCACTAACACGACCAGCGGCTTCTTTATCTAAACCATTAAAACTTTCCATAATTTCGGCATGATAAGGTATTTCATAACTAGGTACTACTGGTTCACCAAAACGTTGTTCTTCAACATTTTTCGTATCATTTTCCCCAATTGGAACATCGGAAGCAATAATATTCGGAATAACCATCATTCTCTTTTTAATTTCTTCGGCTAATTTTTCTTCCTCTTCTTCAAGTTTGGGAATTTCCGCATTAATTTTAGTTACTTCTTCCTTAATCTTATTAGCTTCCTCTATTCTTTTATCCCGCATTAAAGAACCAATTTCACTACTTAAACTATTCCTTTTATTTCTTAATTCATCTGCTTTAGTTTTACTTTCCCGATATTTAATATCTAGTTCATATACTTCATCAACTAAAGGTAGTTTTTCATCTTGAAATTTCTTTTTAATATTTTCCTTAACTTTTTCTCTTTCTTCTCTTATTAATTTAATATCAATCATTTTTCTTCCCTCTTTCTAAAAAGAAAAACCACAAAATTCTCACGAAGGAGCAATTCTGCGGTACCATCCTTTTTTTAACTTAATTTTGATAACGGCTTAAGACCGGCATTTATTAATGCTTTCAGAAAGGAGATTCGCTAGTCAATTTATTAGTTTGCACCATCCACTAATTCTCTTTTCTTTAAATATAACTAGTTACTAGTCTTTCGTCATCAATTTACATTAATAGTTTACCAAAATTTATTTATCTATGCAATGCCTATTTTAAGTATTCTTGAATTTTGGCTTTCGCTGCATTTACTTTTTCTTCATCTGGTAACATCACATATAACTTGGTATTTTTATAAGAATAAGTATATTCATAAGAATCATAACCAGTTAAAATATTACTTTCTATTTTAAAGTTATGGGGATTCTTAATTTCATTTTTAATAAAACCAATCATTGTATTATGCGGCATATTCGTTAAGAAAGCATTTTTCATACTCTTAAGTAAAGCATTATAATTTTTAATAACATCTTTACTAGTCATTTTATTAATTAAAGCATTTAAAACTATTACTTGATGTTTACCTCTTCCGACATCGCCTTCTTCTAAATTCTTTCTTTCTCTAACATATGTTAAAGTATCGGCCCCATTTAAAGTAATTTCGCCAGCTGGATAATATTTATTATCTACTGTTGTAAAGGCATAATCATTATAGAAAGTAAGACCACCAAGTGAATCGACAATTTCCATAACCGATGTAAAATTAACTTTAACATAATAATTAATTTTAATATCTAATAATTTAGAAACTGCATAAATACTCGAGTTAATACCATAAATACCGGCATGGGTAAGTTTATCTTTATAACTTGTTTCATTAATTTTAACATAGTAATCTCTCGGTATCCACGTAATTAAAATTTTTCCATTTTTCGGATTAACTGTCAAAATAATATTTACATCACTTCTCGAAGTCGCATTAATTTTCCCAAAAGTATCAATACCACTTAAATAAATATTAAATGGTTCTTTATTAATATTCGCAATATCTTTAAGACTAGAGATATCATTTTTAAGTTCAATACTATAAATTACTTTTAATTTATCATAATCAGTCTTATTAGTCTCTTCTAGTAAACTTAACTCACTATCTAGCATAATTATAGCCTCAACATCTTTATTTAATAAAGCAATCGTTAAAGTATCAGTACTTTCATAACTATAATAATCTAAATCTATTTTCTTTAATTTCTTCTTTATCTTTTTTAAAGTACTATTTTGGATAGTTTCACTATAACCTAAAGATTTATTATCTAAGTCATTCAAATCATTATATGAACTATCTTTTAATACAACCACTTGATAATTATTTAAAACATAATCGCCATCCGTTACATTAAATAAAAAACCAATTGTACTATATAAATAAGTCATAATATAAATAAGAATAATAGTTAAAATAATGGTTAATGTATTACCAACAATTCTTAATATTCTCTTTTTAGAAACACTCAAAGTGAGTAAACCAAAAGTAAGACCTAAAGTTAATAATAAAAGTAAAAGTGCCCAAAAAAAGGGAATGATATTAATATAAAATAAAGCTCCAAAAAAGATTAGAATAGTAACTAATAAAATTAAAGTTAAGATTTTTCCTCTTTTACGATATTTTCTTCTTCTTTTTCTTCTAACTTCACTCATTGTTGAACTCCTTTTTCTTCATTATAAAGCCATATTTTTAGAAAATAAATTTTAAAACACTAAAAAAACGTGTAATTGACACGCTTTTGACATTTTTAATATACCTTTTTACCACCGAGCATTACTTCTAAGTTTCTTTTAAAATAATCCCAAAGATTAGCTTTTAACACATCTTCTTTAACAGTAATCCCAATTTTAGTTACCACATTGCCTTCATTATCAATAACTTCCGCATTACCTACTTTATCGCCATATTTTACCGGAGCCACAATTTTATCTATCGAAATATTTATCGTATATTCTTTTTGTTTATCATTAATATTTAATAGTTCAGTCGCATCATCCATTAAAATTATATCAACACTTTCTCTTTTACCTTTTTCAACTCTTACTTGATCAATTATTTTATCTTTCTCATAGATGGTTGATAATTTATAAGTATTAAATCCATAATTTAACATTTTAACGGTATCACTAGTTCGATTATCTGGTGTATCCACACCCATTACAACTCCCACTAAACGCATATTATTCTTTTTCGCAGTTGAAGTTAAACAATAACCCGCTGATTCCGTAAATCCCGTTTTAAGACCATCAACATCTTGATAAAAACGCACTAATTTATTGGTATTAACAAGCCAAGTATTGGATCCATCAGGTCTTTGTAAATAATCTTCATAAATCGATGTAAATTTTAAGACCTCCGGATAATTTGAAACTAAATAACTACCCATTAAAGCCATATCTCTAGCACTACTAATGTGTCCTTCGGTATCTAAACCGTGGGGATTTTTAAAAGTTGTATTAGTACAACCTAATTCCTTACATTTATTATTCATCATTTCGACAAATTTTTCTTCGGTACCGCCAATTTTCTCCGCCATTGCCACCACGGCATCATTCGCACTCGCAATCGCAATCGATTTTAACAACTCTTCCACTTTATAAGTTTCCCCGGTATTAAGATAGACTTGACTACCTCCCATACCACTGGCATTCTCACTAATAACTACTTTATCATTTAAAGATAAATTACCATTATGAATCGCATCCATTATTAATATCATACTCATTATTTTCGTCATACTAGCGGGAGCTCTCGCCACATCCGCATCTTTTTCATATAAGACTTTACCAGTGGAAGTTTCCACTAAAATAGCACTTTCACTATACTCCGTAATATCTACGGCTTTTACCAAAGTAACATTAAAAATAAATAAAAAACTTAATAATAAACCAATCTTTTTCGTTTATAACACCTCTTAATTAATGGTATGCTTAATTTTTTATTTTATATCTTTTTTATATTTACATACATTCTTGAATGATAACCATTTATATCATAAAACTTAATCGCATTAGCATTATAAGCAAAAACATCAACCGTAATATATTCACAACCTAAGCCTTTAAAATATTCTTCCATTTTTTGCATTAACTTCTTACCAATACCTTTACTTCTTACGTATTTAGATACAATTAATTCAGTAATTTCTCCTCTTTTAGGACAGGTAAAATCCAAATAATCATATTCATCATAAGGAAATATACAGCCCATAATTAAACCAACAGCTTTATTCTTTTCAATGGCTAAATAACATTTACCATTATTATTTTTAACTTTTTCTAAATCTACAATAGCCATTTTTTCACGATAATCGGGATGCACTTGATCTAACTTATCTTTATCAATAGATACAATATACTCTTCAAGTTCCACTAATAAATCTTTAACATCTTCTAAATATTTTTCGTCATATTCTATTATTTTCATACTAACCTTTCTTTTTATTATACTCGTTTATAATCCCACCAATCGGGTATTAATTCTTCTAATCTAACAACTTCTTTAGTCTTAATATCTTTTAATATGACAATATTTTTACTATTTTTAGAAAGTTGCATCATATATTCTCTACAAGCCCCACAAGGAGATGCGATATTACCACTAGAATCAATACATACTAATTTAACAATTTCATTTTCCCCATTAGTAATCATATTAGCAATAGCATTTCTTTCCGCACACATGCCTAATGCGGAAGCTGTATCAATACAAACACCCGTATAAATATGATGATTTTTAGTTATTAGAG
>CANQHT010000074.1 GCA_947623705.1 uncultured Bacilli bacterium | reverse complement strand
TACCGGCATAGTTTATTGATGCTCCACAATGATAAACAACACTTTTATCTAAAATTAAATAACGGTCGTGAAAAGTATCATCATAAACTACAGTTAAATTATTGTATTGTTTTTGATATTTTTCAATATCTATTTTTTTAAGTAATCCTTTATTTTTACACATTATTGTTACATTTACTTTTAAATTTCTTATCATATCTAAGATACTCTTATCAGCATAATTATCAATTATAATTAATTCATTTTTGGCTTCTTTCATAATATCTAATAATTTTGAATAAGCATCATAGATTTGACCATTAAAATAAATTTCATTTGTTATTTTCTTTTCTTCAAATTTATTAAAAGATTCTTGCAACAATTTGATATCTTCATCGTGTTTTATTACTAAATTATTAATATATTTTTGTTCAATTAATTCATTAGAAATATATTTTCGCATCATTACAAAAGCTCGCATAATACTAACACTTATTTTTGCAGCAACCGGAGTTCTTAAAACACTTGCAAGCATCGCAACTCCTTGCTCGGTAAAGACATATGGATTTTTTCTAACTCCACCATATCCATTCAAACTTGAAGTCCCAATTTGGGACTTCAAGTTTGAAAATTCTTCGTTTGTTAATTGAAAATAAAAATCTTCAGGAAATCTATCAATATTTCTTTTTATTGACTGATTAATTGTCTTAGTCCCATTCACACATTTATAAAGTTTTGCTAAATCAGAGTCCAACATTACTTGTTTACCCCTTATTTCATAAATCATATTTGTGATTTTTTGTTCACTTAAAACAATATCATTCATAACCATTACCCCTTTTCTATTATCTTAAATTAATTGTAAACCATCATTTGCGTGTTGTCAACAAAATGTTAATCACTGTTAATTATTCTAAAAATTTTATTTAATTTAATAATATTTTATTTTGTTCGCTCACTCAATTTATTATAACTTCTTAATTCTAAGGTCGCAAATTGCGACCTTAAAAATTTGCTTTCCTAATTTGCTAATTTTAAACAAAAATTTAAAATTTTATTAAATTTAATCTATAGTTCCAAAATGGAACCTTAGAATTTCTAAAACTATTTTTTTATCTTGAGGTCGAAAATTTCGACCTCAAATAATTTAATTATTTCAATTTAATAAAAAACTACTACTAATTTAACTTAGCAATAGTTTTTAAAAAATCTTTACTCTTTAAATACAAACCAGTATAATCATCATAATAACTATTTAAAAAGCGATTAATTTCTTCAACAATATCGTTTTTTATAGCAATTTTATCAATACTTTTAATATCTACTAAATAATACATATTAATTACTTTAACAATACTTATCGGGACAATTCTTTCATCCCGGTAACAATCCTTACAAATAAGGCCACCTTTTTCACTTGATAAAGTTACAATATCAGTCTTTTTCCCACAAGATATACAACTAGTTAAATTAAGACCAACTCCTAAATAATCTAAAAGTTTAACTTCTAAAATATTTGTAATAGCCATTGGATTTAACCCTTCATCTATCTTAATTAATGCATTAATAAAATCATTGTATAAATTTTCATCAGTATTATCCTTACTCACTTGTCCAATTAAATCACATAGGTAAGATGCATAACTAATAAGTAAAATATCATTTTTAATATTCTTTAAAGGATTTATGATATCAACACTAGAAAGTAATGAAAGTTTATCTTTTTTATAATATATTTGAAACTTTCCATAAGTTATTTTTAATGTACTACTTCTAAGTTTACTTTTAATTCCCATGGCACCCTTACACATAACCCCAATTAAACCATATTCTTTTGTAAAAATATTAATAATTTTAGAAGTATCACCAAAGGGCGTTTCCTTAAGAATTATTCCTTCAACACTTTCTAACATACTACCACCTAAAATAATTATTTACATTTTTTATAATTTAAATAATCTTCTACTTTACCACTATTTTTAAACTTTTCCCAAGCTTCTTTTTTATTCATATTATCACCTTCCTACTTATATAATGGGAAGGATTATTATTTTTTATTCATAATCAAAGAAACCAAGTTCTTTTAAATACTTTTCTTTATCTTTCCAATTTTCAATAACTTTAACATATAATTCTAAATATACGTGTTTACCAAGCATTTCTTCTAAGTCCACTCGAGCAAGAGAACCCACTTTTTTAAGCATTTCGCCACCAGAGCCAATAATCATTTTCTTAATATTTGGTTTATCCACAATTATATCGACACTGATATTAACTAAATCTTTTTTACTTTCAATATTCGTACAATGACAAGTTATACTATGGGGTATTTCATCTTTGGTATTTTGAAGAAGTTTCTCCCTAACAAGTTCTGCCGCCATAAAAGGAACGCTTGAGGAAGTTATCACATCATCTTCATAATATTTGATATCATCTTTTAAATATTTTTTAATAACCTCGATTAAATGAGCAACATTGTCATCTTCTTTCGCCGACACTGGTACAATCTCCGCAAAATCATAATCTTTATATTCATTTATCGCCATAATTAAAGTTTCTTTAGATACTTTATCAATTTTATTAATTACTAATATAACCGGTATTTGATTATTTAAAAGGTTATCCATTAAGAATTTATCCCCTTTACCAATACCTGATTCAATATCTACCACTAGTAAAACTAAATCAACATCTTTCGTTAAAGCATAGGCTTGTTTATTTAAAACTTTGCCTAATTTATTTAAAGGCTTCGAAATTCCGGGGGTATCAACAAAAATAATTTGGTATCCATCTTCATGATAAATTCCTTCGATAATATTTCTTGTCGTCCCAGAGACATTGGAGGTAATCGCTATTTTACGGTCGATAATACTATTAATTAAAGTACTTTTTCCCACATTTGGTCGACCAACTATACTTACAAAACCACTCTTCATTTTTAACTCCTAAAACAAATCGATGATAAGGCGCATAACTTCGGGTACAAAAATGATTAAATTAACAATCAAAGCTAAAACAGTCATTATTCCCGTTGCGGCTGATCCACAATCTTTTGCTACCTTAACGTATTCACTGTAATCCAAAGTAACTAAATCACAAACTGCTTCAATCGCCGTATTAATAAGTTCAACGACACTAATAAGGGCTAAACTACCAAAAGAAATAACCCATTCTAGGAAACTAATATCAAAACTAATGCCTAAAATAATAACAAGGCAAGCACAAATGGCCACTAAAATAAAACTTGATTCATTATTAAGGCAATAATTTAAACCTTGCATCGTATATTTACATTTGTTTAAGACATTTTTTACTAAACCGACTTCATGTTTTTCATTACTAAATTTCACTAACTCTTCTTGTTTTTTCATCTTTATCTAACACTTCCTCTTGTTTTTTAAACATTACTTCTTCTTCTTCCTTTGTTTGATGATCATACCCCAGTAAATGCAAAAGCCCATGGACTGTTAAGAAAGCAAGTTCTCTTACCTCACTATGCCCATATAAAATGGCTTGTTCTTGCATTCTCGGAATACAAATATAAATTTCTCCCAAAAAACGCATATTATTATAACGCATATTAGGATTATCTTCAAATGCAAATGATATAACATCTGTAACTCGATCAATTCCCCGATAATTTTTATTTATTTCTTGAATTTTTTCATTACCGACCAAGACAATACTAAAATTAGCATTCTCAACTTTTTCCAATTCCATTGTATCTTTGATAACTTTATCTAAAAACTGATAATCTTTATCATAACCATATTCATTAGTAATACTATAATCTATCATTTAAATATAACTCCCCAATAACCAAAAATATAAATGCCAAATAAAACAATTACGACAATCCATAAGATATTATAAAACATATCACTCTTAAAGATATCTGGTAAATGTCTATTAATTGCCGAAATACCAATGTAAAGTAGATAACCAATGATACCACCCACTACATTTAGTAAGATGTCATCAATATCAAAGGAACGGCCAACCTTTAATTGAACAATTTCAATAACCATACTCGTTAGGAATGTCGTAATTAAAACGGGCCAGATTTTTTTCGGATTAACATACTCTCCGATTAAATAACCAAAAGGTAAAAAGATAATAATATTACCTAAAACATTGTAGTTAAACATTTTACTTCCCACTTTATAACGGAGAATTTCAGAGAAAGGTGTTAAATTAACCCCACTCGCACTATTAAGTTCACTCATTAAAAGAATTTCAAACAATAACCAAATATAAATAATGGCAAAAAGATAACTTAATTCTTTATGGAGACAAAATTTCTCTTTATGACTTTGCAAATAAAAGAATCTAATTAACGCAATGGCCGTGATAAAAACCGTTAACATCGGCCAAATATTATTCATTACTTTTTGGAATAGATTGGCTATCATTTAATACTTCCTCTCTTACAATAGATACTTCCCCAATGTTTTCTTTGGTTACTATAAATATCTCTAAATATATTGTACTATCATTTGCTTCTTTTTTCAAAACTTTTTTCACTAATATTTCTTCATTTTTATCTAATTGTAATTTTATCTTATCTTCGGCCAGTTGTAAAGCCTTATTATAAGCCTCATTTTCGGATAAAATATGATAAGCCATAACATATTCTTTTTCTTTAACTAAATTAATTTCAAAATCATTTAATTTATATAAATTGATCTCTTCTTCTTTTTTCTTATCAATCCGACTTCTTAAAAGGCGATATTTATTATCATTAAGTTTGATATTTAGATTATATCTATTTTTACCCGTATATTTAACATAGTTCTCTTTAAAAGGTACTTCGACTTTAACTTTATACCAGACTTCCCCATAAACTTCGCCACTTGCACACACCGTATCTTTTACTTCTTCATTATGCATAATACTTCCACTTAAAATAACTTCACCCTTTAAAACATAATCATTAATTTCTTTTAAAGCCACACCTTTATAAATATTTAAACTACTTATCTTGGCATCCGTTTTGGCAATAATATTGCAGTTAGGATATTCCTCTTCTTCATGAGTTTTTGTTTTTTCTGTAACATTCACAATCATAATTAAACCATCATATTTAATTTCTAGCCATTCTAAAGTATCTTTATTATTGTTTAGAATATCACTTACAATTACTTCAATCTTTTGATGCGGTATTTTTAAAGTCAAAGTTTTTAAATGATGCTTTTTTAATTCTTCTAAAACTAGTTTTTCGGTTTTTGGATTATTGGTTTTAACATCAATGCGGAAAATAAGATTATTGACTAGAAATAAAAGAACAATACTAATAAGGGAAGCCAATGTAAAAACAACATATTTTTTTAATATCTGTTTTACCTTTAAAATACCGGTTACTTCCGTAACTTCCGCATCTAAACTAATTAAATATTTTTTTATTCTTGCATAATCTTTTAAAGTTGTTTTAATTAATAGATAATCTTGTTCTTTTCTATTATCATAAATGGTAATTCCTAAATCATTTAATTTAATTAAAGTATTATAATAACTTTTATTTTTTATTTTAACCCAAACAATTTTCTCTTTATTCATATTGGAACTCTACTTTCAAAATTTGCCCACTGATGAGTAATTCTTGTTTAGTCATTTGTTTTATTTTTAAATTATTTCCTGATATTGTTATCTTTTTATTTTCAAATGTTAACACTATTTCTGCCGCACTCAATTTATTTAATCTTTGATAATTAAAGACATGTAAAGTATTATCATAAATTGTTATGAAATTTTCTAAATCAAATAAAAAATTACTAAAATATTCTTTAAAATGTAAATTTTTCATCTCTATATTATATTTTAGTAATTAAAGATAAATGCTAAACT
>CANQHT010000073.1 GCA_947623705.1 uncultured Bacilli bacterium | reverse complement strand
GCGGAGTTGGTGAAGTGGTTAACACGCCGGATTGTGGCTCCGGTATGCAAGGGTTCGATTCCCTTACTCCGCCCCATAGAGGTTATTAAGTACATTTTGTGCTAAAAATAAAAGAAATTCGTAGAATTAATGACTATGAATTTTTTATTTAGAAAAAATAAAGTCATTAATTATAAAATTAGGTTAATTTTTGTATTATTATTTATTTGATGAAGGATGTGTTTTTATGTTTAATTTATCAGAACAAGATTTAAAAAAAATATTAAAAGAAAAAGGTATTAATGTGGATAAAGTAAAAAGATTACCTAAAGATAGTGGTCAAAAGAAAGTCTATTTTATTACAGTAGATAACATTGAATATGCTTGCAAGGTTGTTAATGTTACACCTTACGATGTTTATGATTATTTTGATATATCAGATAGTTATGATATTGATAAAATAGATAAAAGTATTTTAGAAGAAATAGTTTCATGGATTAATTCTGAATGTAAAAGAATAAATACTGAAATAAAAATGAGTAAGGCGTGTTCTAACTTGCCTCAATTAAGATTTTTTGATTCAATCAATTATGTATTTGTCAACAACTATTTTTGGGTAGCTTATTATATTGAAGAAAAATTTAAAGGTTCAAGTTTAAAATATAAATCTAATTATTCAGATAATGAAGTTTTAGATTTTATTTTACAAATGTTAAATCATATAAAAATAATGTATAATAGTGGATATGTACATAGAGATTTAAAGCCTGACAACATTATTGTTGATAATGACATTTATAGAGTTATTGATGGTGGACTGGGAAAAAATCTTAAAGAAGAAGAAGGAAATAGTGTGTTTTCACATAATTTACTTGGTACAGTAGGATATTGGGCACCTGAGCAACAAAACTATCCGCCAGATTATAAGTGGAATTTTCAAACTGATTTGTATCCAGTTGGAATAATGGCTATGGAAATGTATGTTCCTGAATTAAGAAAAAACTTTAAAATTCTGCGAGATTTAGATGAAATGTATATTATATGGAAAGAAAAATTTGGTAATAATATTAAAACAATGAAAATTTTTAGAAATGTTATTGTAAAATTATCTTCATATCAAAAATTAGATAGATTTAATGATATAGATAAAGCTATATTACAGGTAAAAAAAATTAAAGGAAGAGAGTGAATAATATGATTTATATTCAAAATGGACCAGCATGGAGACCAAAAGTTTTAGAAATATTAGATAAAAAATTAGTTGATGGAATTATTTGGGATCCAAGAGAAGAAACGATTGAAAAAGTAACTGAAATAAAAAAATCAAATTCAGTTTTAAATGAAATTGATAATATTGTTGATAATAAATGGTTTTATAAACAATTTCAAAATTCGGAAATAAAGAAATTAAAAGACTTGGACTATATTCCGAATGAGATTATAGATAGAACATTTTTAAGAGATAGTAAAAAATTAGAAGAGTATGTTATAAAATGTTTTAATTATCAAAAATTATATAATGTAAATAAATTATTACTACCAACTGTCTATTTATCAAGTTTTGATGGAAGAATAGTTGATAAGATATTTGATATGTGTGAATTTGCTATAAAATATAAACAAGAAAATAATTTACTTGAAAAATTATATGTTTCAATAGTCGTTCAAGAAAATGCGTTCAATAATATGACTGATGTAAATGATTTTATTTCTGATATAGGTAATTATAATGAGAATATAAGTGGTATTCATATAGTTATTGATAGAGATAATAGTGATACAATAAGACATAATTTTGATCCTCATAGATTATCAAATATCATGAGTTTTAATTATACATTAAGTAATGCTAATTTTGAAGTGATATATGGTTATTGTGGACTAGAAAGTTTACTTTTAATTGCATCTGGAGCTAGTGCAATTTCATCAGGATGGTTTTATTCATTAAGAAGGTTTAATCGTCAAGAAAAAGGATTAGAAGTTTTTCAAAGACATGGTAAGCATATAAAAAGATATACATCAATTAAATTATTACATGAAGTAAAAATGGAAGAAATTTTATTTCAAGCTATACCTGAAAATAAGGAAAAAATATTTAATTTAATTGTAGGTAATACTGATATTGATAAAAATATTCGAGATAGTAAAAACATTGAACAAATATCATTAAATATAACATATTTACAATATTTTGAAGCATTAAATGAATTACTCAATCCAATGAAAGGCTTGGATATCGAAGAAAGAATATCATATGCTAATGGAATTATAGAGAATGCATTAAATAATATTAATACATATAATAATTTAGTCCCTAAGCCAATTACAAATATAACAAATATTCATGTAAAAAATTATCAATTAGCATTAAATGAATTTAAAAGGAGTCATTATATGGATTAAAAAAGCAAGTCAGGCAATGACTTGTTTTTGTAATATTAAATATTTGGCAATGCTACTAATTAAAGAAGCTTGAGATAGTTTGTTTTTTTGAATTTTAGGTTTAATAAAAATTTCATATTTTTCATTATTAACACCAATTAAACCAACATTATATGCTATAAAATAATTATATTTTGTTTCTGATAATTTTTTAGCAATTTTTTCTGGCATAACAATATATGATTCACTAGAAAATGCTTGGTTTTTAATTGCTTGAGAAATTGCTTTTTGCCAATCAGTCAATTTTGCTTCATAAGAACTAAAAACCAACTTAGGAAATTCAAATTGTTCATTTATTATATATCTATATTTATTAGGTTCTTTAATAATATTTAACGATTTTAATTTTGTTAAAATAGATAAGATATATTCCTCTGTATAACCAGAATTGTTTATTAAATATTGTAAGGTTCTCATTGAATGTTTATGTAAATATCCGACAATTCTAGCTGCCCCAATGTTAGAAAGCATTTCGGCTTGTTTTTTTGTTAAAGGTATATTATTTTTATATCTAACTTTGACAATATCGACATTTCCGAAACGAGCATTAAATTCATCTGAAATATAAGTATGATCTTGTTTGTTTTGATTCATTAAATCAATAAATTTATTTTGCAATTCTAATTCACTTCTAAACATATCCCATCACCCTACTATTTAATTATATCAAAAATGTTAGTGTTTTAAAACAATTTTATTTTTCAAAATTCTAGACAGTGTCTAGAAAATTAAGCTGTTTACAATATTAATTTAAGTTTGTAAAAAATCCTTCCCAAGGATCTTTTCTTTTTCTTCTTTTAATAGCATCTTCTATGGTAACTTCATCTGGTTTTACTTTATCTAGTTCACTCCATTTAATAGGCATAGATACAGAACATTTATCTCTTAATCTAATCGAGTAGGGAGCCACACTGGTTGATGAACGGGTATTACGTACCCAATCAATAAATATTTTGCCTTTTCTATTTTTCTTTCTAATATTACTAGTATATTTATTAGGCCATTTAGTTTCCATTACAACTGCAATATCGCGAGCCATTTTTCTAAATTTAGTCCAAGAGATAGTATTTTTAAAAGGTACTACAATATGATAACCTTTACCACCACTAGTTTTTAAATAAGACTTTAAATTTAATTCATCTAAAATACTTTTTAAATCTTTAACTCCCTCTCTTAATTTTTTAATATTTAATTTTTCATCAGGATCTAAATCAAAGACCATTATATCTGGTTTTTCTAGACTATTAACCATACTTCCCCAAGTATGAAATTCATAACTATTCATTTGCACTTCACTAATTAAACCCTCACTATTTTTAATATAATAGTAATCTTCTTTATTATCATTGGTATTTTTTAAGATTTTTTTACCAATACCTTTATTTTTATTTTCTAAATGTTTTTTAAAAAATTTTTCTCCGCCATAACCATCAGGCATTCTAATAACAGAGATAAGCCGATTTTTAATATAAGGTAGCATTCTTATACTTATCTTATCATAATATTTAACTAAATCTAATTTAGTAATCTTGGGATTTTTAAAAATAATTTTTTGAGGATTAGAAATTACAATATTATTAATAAGCCACTCAGTATTTTCTTTTTTCATGTTATCACTATTTTATAGTGTGGAATTTATTTATAAATTTATACTTATAAAAAAAGAACAATTATCTAAATCGTTCTTGAATCTGAAGACTTCTTTTATAAGCTTTATTTTCATCTTGCATAAAGTAAGGAGTCGATAATAAAACATCATCTAAAACTAAAGTATCAGCATTTATATCATTAAGTAAAGCATAATTATCGTTTTGCATTATTTTTCCTTTAGCAAATACTTTTCCAAATTCTTGATTATGAAAATATAAATATTTAGTTCTATCATTTTCTTTAGCACAAATATTTATTGTATAAGGGCTTTTATGGTAATAATCAGGATTAATTATTTCAAAAGTAAACTTTTTTAAATTATAAATTAAGAATGGTTTTCTTTGTTTAGGGTTAGTATCAAAATGAATGATATCTTTATCTAGACAAAAATTAATCCAGTAAGCATATAAGAAAGAAGATAAGCCATTACCACGATATTCTGGTTTAATGTAAGCCCCGATAAAAGATGTTGTTTTAGTAGGAATATCAACATAAAAATAAATATATCCTTCACAAATAATTTCTTTTTTCTCAGTTAAATGAAATATTTTTAAAAAATATTGATCTTTTTGAGCATCAGAAAAGAATGATTTATATAAATATAATTTATGAATCATATTATTATAAAAAAATTCTTCTAAAAAATAAGGTTTATTATAATCTATATATTCAAAAATAGTCATAAGAATAATCCCCTTCAATAAAACAGTGCTTATTCTAGCAAAAAACTAATTGTTTGTCAAAAAAATCCGTTGACATTTGTTTACATAAAAATTACAAAAAATATAGGTTCTTGCGAAAATTCCTTGATTTTCGGGGGGGGTAATATATACTAATCTTATAGTATAAAGTGTGTCAACTATCATACAAAATGATTTCATATTTTAAAATGATGTGATATACTTAATGCGTATAGTATAACAATATTAACTATTGTTCATACTAGTAGGGAAGGAAGAATTTTAAATGGAAGAAAACAAAAGAAAGACCATAATATTAACATTTATTGGAGCCTTAACATTATTATTTGTCGTAGTAGGTGGAACATTTGCTTACTTTCAAATAGTAAATACTGGTGAAGGAGAAACTAAATCCACATTAACTGGCGAAACGGAAGGATTAACAAAATATGGTACACCAACGCTTACCCAAGGGACAAATAAATTACATATAAATTTAAAAGCTAGTGATATGGCCGTAAGTAAATCCGGAACAGAATATTGGGCAACAAATGTTGAAGAAAAAGATTACGAAGAAAACAAACAACAACATATCATATCAACGGCAGGAATAAGTGGAGCCGAAAGTGAAGATACAGAACTAACTTGTACCAGTGAATTAACAATAAAAGCAAGTGGAAGTATATTAGAAGATACAAATTCATTAGTAGAAGAAGATGGTTATGTATATTTAGGGATAACAAGTGAAACAAGTGGTAATAAAGGAAAAATAAATCCCGCAAAAATTGATATCAAACAAATAGTAGATAAAAGTATGGAAGAAGGAGTAGGATATCAAACCGAAATAAGTTATACAATTAAAGGAAATAGTAGTATCAATATAACTGCCGACATAGATATAATCAATAGAAATGCAGATCAAAATTCATTAGCAGGTAAATCAATTAATTTTACTATAACTAATCAAAATTTAAGTTGTAGTGTTAAAAGCCCAAGTGCACCGGGAACAAAATTAGAAGGTAAATCTAATTTAACAACAGAATTAATAAATGGAATGTATCGTTATCAAGGAAATTCAATTATTGATTTACCTAGTGA
>CANQHT010000072.1 GCA_947623705.1 uncultured Bacilli bacterium | reverse complement strand
TTTGGTACATCATTTGTTCCTTGATATCTATGCATATCTCCGACTAATTCTGTTGTTAAACTTTCTCCAGCATTTTCTCTTAATGTATCAATTACTGATTTAGGTGGTTCAGTATATTTTTCATATGGATTAGCTACTACACTTAAAGCTCCTACAAAAGTACTATTTTTGGTTGTATTATCAAAACTTGAATCATGAGCATTACCACTATAAGCTCCACTATCACCTTCATAATAATCAATCCATAATTGAATTTCATAAACACTTTCAGAATTACTTTTGATAAAGTTTTCATCGATTACTCTAGAATCAACTACAGTATAGCCTTCAAATACTTTAGCACCATCTTTTTCTCGATTTAAAATATCACTTTCTAAAGCTTCTTTAGAATATTCATTAGTTAGTTCACTTAAACTACTTAAATAACTAGGTTTTAAAAAGTTATCATAACTAGATGGTTCACTAGCGGGTACTAAATTAAGACTTCTTTTAGAATTAACCCGCATTTTATCACTAGTAATATTATTATCACTATTAGTTAAAGTTGTTAAAACTAAAGAATAGTTAATATCTTCTAAATTAGCTTCACAAGTATTAGTTATTTTAACTTTAATAGGGGTAATATGTTCTAAAGCATACTCATCTTTTATTGGATAAGCATAATCAGGACTTAATGTTCCTTCTTCAGTATATTCAATTTGTAAACAATCTAAATTAATTGTTCCTTTAGTTACTGATTCTCCTTCTGTATTTTCTACTTGAAAGAAGGCAAAGCCTGCTGATAAAAAAATTAATGAAATTATTAAAAACCCTAAAAGAATTAAGGTCGCAATTCGTAATTTAGATTTCTTCTTTTTATTTTCTTCCATAATATCACCTAGGTTATCTACTCTACTTATTAGTATAATACAAAATATTTATTTTCGCAATAGAAAAATCACCAAAATAAAACACCCATAATATAATATTATAGGTGATTTAAATGCCACGCCGGAATAATAATCCAACATTCTATGTTTTATGTTCAATTGGTTTATGTATTTTAATCTTTTATCAATTAATTATTACTTTTATTTTACCCTTTAGATATAATATCTTTATCTTATTTGTAGAAATATTCTTATTAATATTATGTATCAGTCGTATAGTATGGTTTTAAGAATTCTTCTGTTTTATAGACATAATCTAAGCATTCCCGCATATTCTTACAAGCCGTAAATTCATCTTCATCAAAAGTAATCTCAGGTACTAAGGAAATAAGAATAAAAAATAATTTTTGTTCACTTTCGGATAAATAAGTAATATTTAAATATTTTTTATAAATAGTATTAAATTCTAAATCCCAGAAATTATTTTGATAAAGTTTAACTAAATCTAAAACAGGGGTATCAAACTTCGCTTTATCCCAACTAATTAAATAATCTTTATCTCTTTTTAAATAATGTTCTAAAGCTAAATTATTGTGAATTAAAGATATTCTTTCACTCTTTTTTTCTTTAACTAAACTATACCAATTATCGAGTTCTTCTTCCGAAAAATTTAAAGCTGAATTTATTTTGGAATAATTTCTTAAAAATTCATATTCTTTTGGGGAAGGATAAATACTTTTTAAAAATAATTCATAATATTTTAAATAATAATCTTTTAAATATAAGATATTGTTTTTAATGTCTTCATAAATTTCTTTATAAGTTTCTTCCGATACTTCTTTATTGAAGGAGGTTTTGGCATGTAATAAACCTACGACACTAATTAAATCTTCACTTTTAGAGGGATTTACGACATTATCATCTTCAATGTATTCATAGACATAAGCATCATCTCTCGTATCACTATAAACCTCGGGAAAATAATCAAAACCTCGTGATTTTAAATAATTAAATATACTCGGTAAATCTTTATTTTTAGGTTTCTTTTTGACAACAAAATTCCCACTGGTAGTTTCTAAGATGGTACATTTACCTCTTATGGTATATCTATAAGGTTTATATAAAGATTTTAAAGCATCTAATTTATTCATCTAATTTAGGTATTAAAACTTTATCTCCCACTTCTATATTATCTATGGTATTGTATTCTTTAACTAAACTACTAGGTACGCCATAAACACTACTTATTGATTCAATTGTTTCACTTTCTTTTACAATATGTACATGATAAGTTACAAAAGTATCATCACTATCTTTAATTGTATCCATAATTGTTTTCTCCTCTTTAGTAGTAAGTCTTTCTTCTTCTACTTCTTCAGTTTCTTCTTGTTTTTCTTCTTCCACTCTTTCTTCCGGATTATCTTCATTCTTATCTAAAAAATCATCAATAATATTTAATTCTTCTGTTAACTCATCTTCATTAACTCTTTCAAATGTTACTGGCTCTTCTTCATCTTCATCTTCTCTTTCTTCCCCAGATAGAGAATATTCAATTTTAACTTTTAAAGTATTATCGCCTTCCACATCATATGAAAAATCTTCAATATTAAATTCTAAAGAATCTTCTTTAATGCGATCACTTATTTCAACTTCAAAAGGTAATGTAAAACGAAATGGTTCTTTATTAATGCTTACCTCATGAGTCTTATATTCCCCACTGATATAGAAATTACCTAGAACTGTATTCCCACTTACATTATAATCATGTTCTAAAGACATTTTGGTTATTTCTGAAATATTTGTTTTAAAAGGTATGGCACTTTCAAAGGGTATTTTAATAAACATTTTATCATCTCCTAAAAAATAATATGTTAATAAAAAAAATAATATAACTTATTAAGCCATATTATTTTTGAAATAAATCTTCATATATTGTTTGATAATTACTAACTAATTTAATTTTTAAATTATCTAAAACTTCTTTAGGAATACTTTTTAAATCACTCGCGTTATCTTTTGGAATATAAACTAGAGAAACTCCCGCATTATAAGCTGCGATTAATTTTTCTTTTAAACCACCAACTCGTAAAATATCCCCCTTTAAAGAAACTTCGCCGGTCATCGCAATTTTCTCACTTATTTTAACATTTAATATTCTTGATAAAATAACTGTTATAATACTTACGCCACAAGAAGGCCCTTCTTTTTTCGTTGCCGTATCCCTCATGTGAATATGTAGTGTTTTATTATTTAATAATTCCCTATCTAAATAACCTTTTTCTTTAATATAAGAAATTGCTACTTTAATACTTTCTTTTAGAGTATCTCCTAAAGAACCTGTAACAATGACATCATCACTACCGGGATAAATACTTGCTTCTACTCTTAAGATGGTTCCCCCAAGGTTAGTAACCGCTAGTGCATTAACAACTCCGACTTCTTTTATTTCCGTATTTTCTAAAGTAATATTTTCATTTTGTAAATATTTATCTAAATCATTTTTGGTAATTTGATATTTAGCATTTTTACTCGTAATTATTTTGGTAACTAATAATTTTAAAACTCGTGCTAAGTTTCTAACTCCGGCTTCTTTCGTATAATCATTAATTAGACTCATTAAGACATCATCTTTAATACTTATTTTTTTACTTAATTTAAATTCTTCATCAATACTAGGAAGTAAATATTTTTTCGCAATATCCATTTTTTCAAAGACGGTATAACTAGCTAAGTTAATGACCTCTAAACGGTCAAGTAAAGTATCCGGGATTAAATTAACATCATTTGCCGTTAAAATAAAGAATACTTGACTTAAATCAAATGGTTCTTCAATATAGTTATCGACAAAAGTTTTATTTTGATTAGTATCTAGAATATCAAGTAAAGTACTCGCCGGATCCCCCTTATAATCTTTTACCATTTTATCGACTTCATCAATTAAGATAACCGGATTTTTGGTACCACACTTTCTTAAGGCTTGCATAATTTTACCGGGTAAAGCTCCTAGATAAGTACGCCTTGACCCAATAAGTTCGGTGGAATCATTTAATCCCCCGACACTTATTTTATAAAACTCTCTATTTAAAGAAGATGCAATACTTGAAGCAATGGTCGTTTTACCAACACCAGGAGGTCCCACTAAACAAATAACCGGACTTTTAAGTTCATTATTTATTTTCTTTAAATTAACATAATCTATTATTTTATCTTTAATACTATCTAAACCATAATGGGTTTTATTTAAACTCGTTAATACCTTCGAACTATTCAAATTTTCTTTACTTACATTATTCCAAGGTAAATTTAAAACCCAATCTAAATAATTTCTTAACACTGCTTCTTCTGGAGAAGATGCATTAATTCGTTCTAACTTTTTAATTTCTAATTTTATTTTTTCTTTACTTTTTACATCAATATTTAGTTTATCTAACTTTTCATAATATTTTTTTACTTCTTCACTTTGGGTGTTATTTAATCCTAAAGTTTTTTCTATTTCTTTAATTTTTTCTTTTAAATAATATTCTTCTTGTTCTTTCGCTAAATTCATTTGAACATTACTATCAATTTTTTCTTCTAATTCATTTTGTTTAATTTGAATAGTGATATCATTTAATAGTTTAATTGCTCTTTTCTCACTATTAACCTCCGCCATATACTCTAATTTTTTATCAGTATTAAGGGGTAAAAAAGTGGTTATGGCATCCGTTAAGAAACCTAAGTCATGATCATCTTCTAAAGTCTTTAAAATACTATTAGAAATACTTGGAGATGATTCAATATAATTATTTAAACTATCCTTTAATTTCTTCTTCATTACTTCTTCATTTAAAGAAGCATAATTCGGTAAAATAATATCCGTTACTAAAGCATCGAGGACTTCATCAGTGAACGCTTCATAGTTAATAATCCGAACTCTTTTTTCTCCCCTTAAAGTTACTCTTATATTCCCATTAGATAATTCCATTTTATTTTTTATATAGGCCACTACTCCTACTTGCGGTAAATCAGATGTCGTTACTTCTTTTGAATTATTTAGGGGACTTACCACTAAAATTCTACTACTATATTTTTTACTAGCTAGTTTAATAATCTTTTTACTAGTTTCATCTTTTAATTCAAGTTTAATTTCTTGAAAGGGCAAAATGACTAAATCTTTTAAGAGCATTACAAGTAGTGTGAAATCCATTTTTGCACCTCCAAAATATAGACTTTATTATAATTAAAAAATAATAATTTGTAAACTAAAAAATGGTGTTTTTTATGTGAAATTTTTAAACATTTTTTAAAACTTTATTTTGAAAAAAAGGAAATCAGTTAAATGGCGCAAATAATATAAGTGAAGGGAGAAATGATTATGCAAAAAATTAAAGAAAAAAAGTATATAGATTATACTGAAAAAATGTTAAAAAAGAAAAATAAATTTAATATTATTAGTGACGCTAAATATTTTGAAGACAATAATGGACTGCGCCACTATGTTGATGGACTTAGTGTCGTTTTAGATCATACTGCTGAAGAAAAGGAAATAGCAGAATGGATTTTAAAAACTTTTGGCGGAATTGTTTTAATGTGCCCAAGAGTAAATTATCCAGATGGTATCAAAACTCCAGATTATATTTGGAATGGCGAAAAATGGGATTTAAAAACTATATATCACTACAACATAAGAGTCGTAGATAATTTAATAAAAAACAAAAAAGATCAATCTCAAAATTTTATAATTGATATAAGTTATTTAAATGTTGATTTTGACATTTTTGAAAGGCAAATTAAAACAATATTTAGTTCTGACTTTCGTTATTGGGTAAATGTGATAATTATAAAAAATGGCGATAATTTCAAATGTTATAAAAAAAGCGAGGCGACCACCACCCAATGCGGGAAATGACCAACCTCGATAAATACATTGTACACTAATTAAATATTGTTGTCAACATATTTTTCAACTCCCAAGTTTGACAGTTGTAAGTCAAAAATATACAATCAAGTGGCATAAAAACTTGTTTTTTTATGAAATTTTATCT
>CANQHT010000071.1 GCA_947623705.1 uncultured Bacilli bacterium | reverse complement strand
TATAAATAGTCCCCTTAAAAATTGCAAAATTAAAATCCCGAATAAAAAAAATCGGGAAGTTAAATAAAAAGTTTACATATAAAAAAAAAATCGTTCAAAAAAAATTTGACTTTCGGGGGGGGTACTTTATACTAAATGTATAAAGTAGAGAGGAAGATTTTTGGATGGAAGAAAACAAAAGAAAGGCGATAATATTAACATTTATCGGAGCCTTAACATTATTATTTGTAGTAGTGGGTGGAACATTCGCATACTTTCAAATAGTAAATACAGGAGAAGGAGAAACCAAATCCACATTAACTGGCGAAACGGAAGGCTTAACAAAATATGGAACACCAACACTAACTCAAGGAACAAATAAATTACATATAAATTTAAAAGCCAGTGATATGGCCGTAAGTAAATCCGGAACAGAATATTGGGCAACAAATGTTGAAGAAAAAGATTATGAGACTGGAAAACAACAACATATAATATCAACAGCAAGTGTAAGTGGAGCAGAAAGTGAAGATACTGAACTTTCTTGTACAAGTGAACTAACAATTAAAGCCAGTGGAACAATTTTAGAAGATACTAATCCATTAATAGAAGAAGATGGATATGTATATTTAGGATCAAAAAATGGTGGAAGTAATAAAGTAACAATAAATCCAACCCAAATAGATTTAAAACAAATAATAGATAAAAGTATTGAAGAAGGACTAGGATATCAAACAGAAGTAAGTTATACAATAAAAGGAAATACTAGTATAGATATAACAGTCGATATAGATATCATAAATAGAGATGCTAATCAAAATTCATTAGCAGGTAAATCAATTAATTTTACCATAACCAACAAAAATATAAGTTGTAGTGTTAAAGAACCTAAAGGTAAAGCTTATATGAAGAAATTAACTACTATGGTTGAAGGTGTAGAACCGGGTGATTATGTAGAAGGCCCACTATTAGCTAATAGTGAATTTGGTAATGCAGTAACTGCATCATTTGTAGATTATATACCAAGTGATTTAGAAGATGAAAAGATAATAGAATACATGGATTTAACTGATACAGAATTATCGTCAAAAGGAAGTGTTATTGCTTGGACAGAAGAAACTGAAGAACATAATGGCGAATATAATTTATATATAGGGTCAGAATCAGAAATATATGCTAAAGACTTAACTATGGCTTTTAGAAATATGAGTAATTTAAAAGCAATATATTTTGATAATTTAAATACAAGTGAAACAACCGATATGAGTTCTATGTTTGCTTATTATTCGGGAGCATCATTAGATTTAAGTAATTTTGATACATCCCAAGTAACCAATATGGAATATATGTTTCAGAATTGTGAAAATTTAGAAGAATTAAAATTAGGAAGTTGGAATTTAAGTTCATTAGGAGAAAATACACTTAAATTTGGAGGATTAAAAGCCAATATAACCTTTGGCAAAAATTTTGGTACAGGAGCAACTGATATGAGTTCTATGTTTGAAGAATATCAAGGAACCACTTTAGATTTAAGTACCTTTGATACATCATCTGTAATCGATATGAGTTCTATGTTTTCTGGAGGTTATCGTGGGGTAGTTGTAAATGCAACTATAACATTTCCACAAGGATTTGGTTCAGAAACAACTAATATGAGTCAAATGTTTAGTGGATATAAAGGAGCAACATTGGATTTAAGCAATTTTGATACATCTTCTGTAACCAATATGAGGAGTATGTTTTCAAATTCAAGCGCAAATATAACATTTCCACAAGGATTTGGTACCGGGGCAACTAATATGAGTCAAATGTTTAGTGAATATCAAGGAACCACTTTAGATTTAAGTACCTTTGATACATCCTCTGTAACCGATATGAGTCAAATGTTTTATGAATGTAGAAATTTAACTACATTAGATTTAAGTAGTTTTACATTTGATAATGTATCTGGAGTAAATTTTACATTTAAACTAGTTCCGGAATCTTGTCAAGTCAAAATAAAATCAAGCCAACGAGATATATTTGAGAGTAAATTTCCTTTAGGAACAGAAACTTATGATAGAAAATTCACTCCATCTTATGTCGATTAAGAAAGATTAACCTCTTTCTTTTTATTTTATCTTTTGCTAAAATATTAATGAGGTAGTGAATAATGAATTTATATCATAAATATTTAAATAGCATTATTGATAAGACTTATTTAGCTATTCTGCCAATAGTTAAAAGAATAAATGAATTAAAAGTTTGTCCTAATTGTCTTGGTAATTATATAAATTATGAATGTAAATATTGTCATACTGAAAATAAAGAATTAAAAGAGTTATATTTTAAATTAGAGATGTATTTACAAAGATTCAATGATTATTTATTAAACTTACCAATTAATAATATGCCTAATAATAAGTTATTTAATTTATTATATTCGATAAGTGGAATAAAATTAGAGATAGTTGAAAATTTTTTGAATAAATATCATTATGATAAAGTTATGGATGGGGTATATGCTACAACAATTAAAAAAATATTAAATAATGAAGAATTAACCAATTTAGAAATAGATGCTATTGATGCTATAATTTTAAGATATGATAGGGATTTAGAAGTATATGTAGACTTTTTTACTAAAGAACTTTTAACTAAACCATTAAGTGATAATATGGATATGCCCATGATTAAATATGAAACCTATGCCAATTTAGTAAAATATTTTGTTGAGAAACAAATGCAAACATTTTCGAAAAATCCTACTTGTGAATTTGTTTCTTTTAAAGAATTAAATCCTGATTATGATGATTTAGATGATTCTTGTATTACTTTAGGAGTCGCTGATTTTGGTAATATTAAATTACTAGAAGATGATGTTAAGAATTTATATATTTATGGTAGCAATCGCATTTTTAATACCATTTATCATGAGTTTAGACATGTTATACAATTTTCTAAAATAATTAATGGTCATGAATTATCTTATTTAGGGCTTCTTGAAACAATGGATTATATTATTAATTTAAAATTACCGGGTTATTATAAAGAGAATTATCATTTAATTTCTTATGAATTGGATGCTAGTGTATGTGGTTTTACGCATCAATTAAATTTATTACATAGTCATAATGTTCCAGTTAAAGATGAAGATATAATATTACAAAATATCGAAGAACTAAATAAAAAAATGTTTGAATTAGATAGATATGTAAATGGGAATCGCGATAATTTACAAAGTATTTTTCTAAAATGTATGGGAAATGATTTAACTACTTTTAGTAAATATCCCCAATTAAGTGTTATATTTAAAATTGAAAATGGTTTTGTAGTAGAAAAAACTAAAGAAGAACTTGCAAGTGAAAGAGATAAATTTTTAAATAGTAATATAATAAGTGAAAAGAAGAAAAATGGTTTAAAAAGTATCTATGATGCTTATCTTGGAGAAGAGATAAATATGGTTGACAAAAGATAAAAAATACTATAAATTATAAATGCATACAAAGTTATGCACGAAAGCGGTGAACCCGGCCATAAACGGGAACTAAAAAAAGCGGTAATTCCGACCGAAACAGGAAACTAATAAAAGCGGTGAACCCAGCCATAAATGGGAACTAAAAAAGATTAGGGTTGTGTTAAATAACTCTAATTTTTTATTATACTTTGATTTATCAGTGATTTTTTAGTATACTAAAGATGTGGTGGTACTAATGGAAATTACAAGTTTAGATAATGCTAAAATTAAATATTTAGAAAAGCTTAAACAAAAGAAATATCGGGATAGTGAAAAATTATTCTTAATTGAAGATGAACATTTAGTTAATGAAGCCCTTAAACTAGGTGTTGTTAAAGAAATATATACAACGAATAAGAACTTAAGTTTTGATGTACCCACCATTTATATAACGGATAAAATAATGCGTAATTTATCAGAACAAGATAGTGGGGCTAAAATAATTGCTGTTTGTAAAGAGTTAGAGAAAAGAGAAATTAAAGGAAATATCTTAGTTTTAGATAGATTACAAGATCCCGGTAATTTAGGAACAATTATAAGAAGTGCGGTGGCTTTTAATTTTGATACGATTGTTTTAAGTGATGATTCTGTAGATTTATATAATCCCAAAGTTATTCGTTCTTCCGAAGGTATGCTTTTTCATCTTAATATTATTAGAACTGATATTGTAGAATTTTTAAAAAACTTAGATAAAAAATATATTAAAATTACGACTTCGGTTCAAGATGGCGAAGATATAGTTAAGTATAAAGATTCTTTAGTAGCTATAGTTATTGGTAATGAAGGTAGGGGAGTAAGCCCAGAAGTAAGTGCCTTATGCGATAAAAAAGTCCATATTAAAATGAGTAATAAATGTGAAAGTTTAAATGCAAGTATTTCTGCAAGTATACTAATGTATGAGGTTTATCATGGATAATTATATTAATGTTGGAAAAATAGTTAATTCTTTTGGGATTAAAGGGGAAGTTAAAATAATTAGTGATTTTGAATACCAAGAAAGAATATTTAAAAGTGATTTTCCATTGTATATTGGACCAAATAAAATAAAAGAAGAAATTAAAGAACATCGAGTTCATAAAAATAATCATTTAGTACTATTTAAAAATTATCAAAATATTAATGAAATATTAAAATATAAAGGGCAAAATGTCTATATTAAAAGAAGTGATTTAGAGTTAAATAGTGATGAATATTTACTTAGTGATTTAATTGGTTTAAATGTTTACGATAATACTCAAAATATTGGGGTAGTTATTGATTATCAAAATGATTTAAATAATCCTTTGTTATTAGTAAAAGGGGTAAAGAAATTTTATTTACCTCTAAATTCTAATTACCTAGTTAAAGTTGATTTAGAAAATAAAAGGATAGAGACCGCTAAAGGAAGTGATTTAATTATATGAAAATAGATATTTTAACGTTATTTCCTGAAATGTTTACCGGATTCTTAAATGAATCAATTATTAAAAGAGCTATAGAAAAGAAAGCGGTTACAATTAATATTATTGATTTTCGGGAGTATTCTTTACTTAACCATCATCAAGTGGATGATACACCTTATGGGGGAGGTTCGGGAATGGTCTTAATGTGTGAACCCGTAGTAAGATGTTTAGATGCGATTAAAACACCAGATTCCCTAGTTATTCTAACTTGTCCCCAAGGTAAAGTCTATAACGAAAGAAAAGCCCATGAGTTAAAAGAATATAAGCATTTAATTATCATTTGCGGACATTATGAAGGTTATGATGAGCGGATTAGAGAGTTTGTCGATTTAGAAATTAGTCTGGGTGATTTTGTATTAACGGGTGGCGAAATACCGGCGATGGCGATTACGGATTCTATAGTAAGATTACTTCCGGGTGTTATTAAAGAAGACTCTTGGGAGTATGATTCATTCACAAATAATTTATTAGATTATCCGACCTATACTAAACCGGCGGATTTTAGAGGCTTAAAGGTACCAGAAGTTTTACTTAGCGGGGATCATAAAAAAATTGCCGAATATCGTAAAATTGAACAAATAAAAAGGACTAAAGAAAGAAGACCAGATTTGTTGGAGGGGGAAAATGGAAAAGACAATTAGTAAAGTTAAATGTGATTTAGAACTATTAAAAGTAGAAGAAAAATCCGTATTTAGTTTTGGTAGTTCTCATATGGGTGAAAAAATTACCATTTATGATGAAAAATTAGTTAAACCTACGATTGAAAGTATATTTATGAAAAAATATAAAAGATTACTTTATATTATTATGAATATATTAGAGTCAGATGATGCTAATGATAGTGATGCCTTAATAGTTTTAGATAAAATAAATGAATTAAGAGAGTATCTAATGAGTGTCTATGGTAAACACATAAAAAAAGATGAATTGCATAGATATTTAAAGATGTTAGAATTTTTAGAAAGTAAATTAGTGATACCTAAAAAAGGTAAAAGTAGATAAAA
>CANQHT010000070.1 GCA_947623705.1 uncultured Bacilli bacterium | reverse complement strand
CTCAATTAGAAGGAAAAGAAGGATTAACAACAGACCCAGTTGGAGGAATGTATAGATATCAAGGAACAGATAATGTAGCAAACTGGATATGCTTTGGAACAAAAGATCAAAATCAATGTAAAAATGAATATGATAAATATATGTATAGAATCATAGGAATAACCCAAGGTAATCAATTATACTTATTAAAAGAAACATTCTTAAAAGAAGGTTCAGTAACAGGATTTGCTTGGAATCACGACTATTTAATAAGTGGTAATGCTGGATATGTATGTCCAGATGGAATATGTCCAGAATGGAATGAAGCACTCTTGTTTAAAAGAATAAATGGTAAATCAAACGGAACAAGTGCTGGGACCGGTGGAAGTTCTGGCGAAGCAGATACAGATATCTTCGTCGATAGTACATATTATGATTATCTAAAATCAGGAGATACAGTAAATGGAGGAGGAACAGCAGAAAAAAATGGAGAAGAAGCAGCCAGTGAATGGTATAACTTAATAGATAATCACGACTGGTATTATGGAGATACAATAGAAACACGTAGTAGTAAACTATATAATGGAGACACAATGTATGCAATAGAAACAGGAAATGCACCAACATACCATTATGAAAAAGGAGAAGATGGAACAGTATCATCACAACCAACAACATGGAATAAAGAAGAAGACTATGTAACAGCAAAAATAAGTTTAATGTATATACACGATATGGACTATGCTTATCCGGGAGGGAATCCAAATAATTATACAAATGTAGCAAATAGCTGGATTCATTTTAGAAAAGATGGATATAATAAATTTTCAAATTTTGATTACGAATGGTTAAGCACTCGCTGGGGTATCAATAGCCCGAATGACGCGGGTACGAGCTCGCGGACTATAAATGATTACGGCAGCTTGAACTCCAACAGCATCCCGTATGCCGCCCATGGTGCCCGGCCCGTCTTCTATCTGACATCCGAGGTAAGAATAACGGAAGGTGAAGGAACGCAAAGTTCACCATATGTATTAAAATAAAAATATAATCAGTAAAAGAGAAAGTGGACATTTAGTCCATTTTTCTTTATAATTAAATTAGGAAGTGGTACAAAATGATATTAGGTAGTCATGTGCATTTTGGCAGTGATCAAATATTGGGTTCTTTAAATGAAGCCTTAAGTTATGGAGCCAATGCTTTTATGTTATATACTGGGGCTCCCCAAAATACTTTAAGAAGTAAAATTAATTTAGAATATTTAAATGAGGCTTTAAAATTGATGAATGAAAATAATATAAGTATGGATAATGTAATATGTCACGCCCCTTATATAATTAATTTAGCTAATAAAGAAAAGTTAGATAGTTGGAATTTTTCCATTAGTTTTTTGAAACAAGAGATAACTAGATGTGAAGAATTAGGTATAAAATATATAGTACTTCATCCCGGAAGTGCGGTTAAGCATACAAAAGAAGAAGGAATAAATAATATAATCGAGGCCTTAAACTTTATAGTTAATGATAATAGTAAATGTATGATTATCTTAGAAACTATGGCAGGTAAAGGTAGTGAATGTGGAAGAACTTTAGAAGAAATTAAAGCAATATTAAATGGAGTCCATTCCAAAAATATTGGGGTTTGTCTTGATACTTGTCACTTAAATGATGCGGGTTATGATATGAGTAAGTTTGAGGAATTTTTAGAAGAGTTTGATAAGTTAATTGGTCTTGATAAAATAAAATGTGTCCATTTAAATGATAGTAAAAATATAATTGGTTCACATAAAGATCGACATGCTAATATTGGTTTAGGAACAATTGGTTTTGACAATTTACTTAAAATACTTAATAATGAACAATTAAAAAATGTTCCTAAAATATTAGAAACACCTTATATTAACAAAGAAGATACGGAAAGAGAGTTAGTCTATCCTCCTTATAAATTTGAAATTAAAATGTTAAGAGAGGGAATATTTAATTCTAATTTAATAAGGGATATTAGAGAGTATTATAAGTAACTCGCATATTTTTGAAAATATTCATTGAAGACTTTAGTAATTTTACTAAAGTTTTCTTCTGTGTAATGATCTTTGTAGCGTTCAATATTAAATAATTTAGGATTTTTTAAAAAGTTTTGATAGTTTTTCATAACAAAATCATAAGTAAAATCTAATTCACTTTCCGATAGATTAACACCTTTACTAAGAGCAAAATTATTCATATCTTCTTTTGTTATCTTACTCATATAATTAACAATTAAATTATACATCTTGACCACCTATTATAATGTATTCGAAAAAAATAAAATGAATACTATACTTTTAATAAAACCATACTAATAATGGTGGAATTATGAAAAGATACGGAATATTAATAATTATCTTTTTAATGCTTATAGGAAGAGTATTATATATAAATATATATGATAAAGAGATATATAAGGCTAAACTTTTAGAAAAGACAACTAATTATGTCTATGGAGAAAGTGCTCCCAGGGGAAGAATACTTGATCGAAATGGTAAAGTTTTAGTGGATAATAAAGGGGTTAAAACGGTTTTTTATACGAAAGAAAAAGGTATAACGATAAAAGAAGAATTAGAGATTGCTAAAAGTTTAAGTAAGATTTTAAATGTGGAGGTAAATAAAAATAGTTTTAAAAATTATTATTTATTAACCCATAATAATGGGGATGATTTAATAAAAAAGGAAGAATGGGATTTATATGAAAGAAGAAAGTTAAGTAGTGAAGATATTAAGAATTTAAAAATAGAAAGAATTACAGATGAAGAATTAAATAAGTTTACTGATGAAGAAAAAGAAGTTGCTACGATTTATGCTTTAATGAATAAAGGATATTCTTATGAGAAAAAAGAAATTGTTAAAGGTATTAGTGATGAAGAATACAATACATTAATAAATGCTAATATTAAAGGAATAAACACGGAACTTACTTGGGAAAGAGTTTATAATTATGGGGATACTTTAAAAGATATTTTTGGGACAATTGGAAGTATTCCGAAAGATAAAAAAGAAGAATATTTAGAAAAAGGGTATAGTTTAAATGATACCGTAGGTTTATCTTATTTAGAAAGTTATTATGAAGATTATTTAAAAGGTGAAAAAGATTTATATTTAGTTAGTGATGATAATACTTTAGAGTTAGTTAAAGAAGGAAGAAGTGGGTATGATTTAGTGTTATCGATTGATATTGATGTGCAGTTAAAATTAGAAAGTTTAATTAAAGAGAATATGTTAAATATTAAGAAAAGAGCTAATACGGAATATTACACCGAAACTTATAGTATTGTTGGTAAACCTGAGACCGGAGAGATTCTGGCTTTAAGTGGACAAAAATTATTAGATAAAGATAAGGAAATATTTAAAAATGTGAATACTAATTTAATTAATACATCTTATACCGTCGGGTCAGTTGTGAAAATGGCGACGATTAGTACGGGTTATAAATATGGCGTAATTGATATTGGGTCAAGTGTCACAGATAGTTGTGTGAAACTTTATCAAGTACCCATTAAATGTAGTTATAAAAGTTTAGGAAAAATAAATGATTTAACAGCGATTGCTAAAAGTAGTAATTATTATCAATTTCGCATTGCCATTGGTCTTACGGGTTATAATTATTCTTATAATATGAAATTACCCACTACCGAAGCCGATTTTAATAAATTTCGGGGTGTTTTTAAAGAATATGGACTTGGTACTTTAACGGGTATTGATCTACCTAATGAAATGACGGGTATTAAGGGAAGCTTAGCTCAAAGTGATTTACTTCTTAATTTAAGTATTGGGCAATATGATACATATACACCAATTGAATTATTTCAATATGTTAGTACAGTGGCTAGTATGGGAGCAAGAAGAAAACCAAGTTTGATGCAAGAAGTAAGAAATAATGAGGAAGTTATTTTAAAAAATAATTATGAAATAATAAATAAAGTTAGTTTAGAAGATAAATATTTAAGTCGGTTAAAAGAAGCGATGCATTTAGCAACCACTAGTGGGACGGCCAGGAGTTATATCAATAGTAAATATAATCCCGCAGGTAAAACCGGTACAAGTGAAACATTTATCGATACCAATAATGATGGGGTAATGGATACAAAGACTACTTCCATTGCTTTTGTGGGCTTTGCTCCTTATGATAATCCCGAGTATAGTTTAGTAGTTATGGCACCAAATATTTATGTCCAAAGGGAATATAATTATAGTAAAGTGTATGTTACACGCTATATTTCTTCAGGTATTACAAACTTTCTCTTTGAAAATAAATAAAAGTTTGATATAATAGTTGAGAAAAGAAGTGAGGAGGATTTTATATGGCTAAAAATGAAAACCGTAATTATGTTACGATGCGTTGTACTGAATGTGGTGCTGAATTACGTCCTACAAGCAAAAATAAAAAGAATAATCCTGAACGTTTAGAAATCAAAAAATATTGTCCTAAATGTCGTAAAAATGTTGTAGCAAAAGAAAAGAAATAATAAAATAAAGAGAGGAGTTAATTTATGAACATAAATATTAATGATATTAAAAATGGTATGACTGTTATTATTGATGGTAATCTTTGTTTAATTCAAGAATTCCAACACGTTAAACCTGGTAAAGGACCTGCTTTTGTTAGAATTAAATTAAAAAATTTAAGAACTGGCTCTATTGTTGAACAAACATTTAATACTAATATCAAAATAACAAGAGCTCATATTGATAAGACTAAAGTTCAATATTTATATGCTAGTGGGGATAATTTAGTCTTTATGAATAATGAAACTTATGAACAAATTGAAGTACCTAGAAGTATTTTAGGTAGTGATGCTGACTTTATTAAAGAAGGCATTGATATTTCTATTGATTTTTATGAAGGAGAAATTATCGGAATAACTTTACCAGAAAAAATTGAATATGAAGTTGTCGAAACAGTACCAGCAGTTAAAGGTAATACGGCAACTAATGCGCAAAAAGATGCAAAGATTGAAACAGGTAAAGTAGTTAAAGTACCTTTATTTATTAATGAAGGAGAAAAGATTTTAATTTCTACTAGTGATGGTAAATATGCTGGAAGAGCCTAAAGGGGTTCTTTTTTTCTGGCTTTAAAGAAGGAGAGAGGTAATTGTTATGAGTGCTTATGAAGATTATGGTATGTATTGTGAAGAGTTAATTCAAGAAAGAATTAAAGAAAAAGAGATACAAAGATTAAGAGAAGAAAAGATAAAAAGAGAAAAAGAAATGACTTTAAAGAAATTTAAAGAATATCTAGAAATAGAGAAAGAAGTACCTCAAGATATTGATACAAGATTAAACTTAGAAATTAATTATTTTCTTAATGTTATTTTTCCGCAAATATTAGATTTTTATTTTAAAAGTACGGCGGTAAATGATGCCGTGGAGTTAGAAAATGTTTCAGAGAGTAGTAAAGAAGAAAAATTTAATTATAAAAATTTTAGTATCTTTTATAGTGTTAAAGATAATGAACAAATTCAATTAATTAATTTAGATAATACTGATAATTTACTTTATCTAATGCCGGAATATAATGATGGAGAATTATTTAAAAGATTCAATAATTATATAGCCCGTTTTTTAAAAGAGTATTCCTTATATAATCAAGGATTTTCTAATGCCTTGCAATTTATAACTAGTGTTAAAGAAGTGATTAAAGCGTATGAATTGGAATTAAAGAGATTTAATGAAATTAAAGATGATCTAGATTATGATTTAGGTAAAGAACAAGAAGAATACTTAAATAGTCATAGTAAAGAATATTTATGGGAAGAGTTAGAGACATTTAAACAAGATAATGCAAAATGGTTAAATTTAAAAAAGATTAGAAATAAATGTATTCAAAAAAGATAAGTTGATGTTTATCTTTTAATGCTTCATTGAATTTGTTTAAGATTTATTTTGTCCGGTTGACAAAGAGTGATTATTTATGCTAGTATTCTTATTAGAAACAGGATGTTCTACAAACCGGTCTAATAGTTGTTATTCAACCATACCGGTCGGAACATTCTGTTTTTTTAGCGCTTATTTTTGTTTATAAAATGGTGAATTCGCAAAGTAAAAGCAACTAGCAATTTCAGCAATTAAAAGACAAAAGTAAAAGCAATTAAAAAATCGGT
>CANQHT010000069.1 GCA_947623705.1 uncultured Bacilli bacterium | reverse complement strand
AAATATTGTAAAATCATATCAAAAAGAATAGTATCTTTTAAATTTAATCTTTTTACAACATCTCTTAAAATAATAGAATCATATACACTATGAAGATAATTTTTTATATCAATTTCATTTGTAAATTCACATCTATTGGGAAGTCCTCCCCATTTAGCATAATCCCAAAAAGTATTTAAGTCTCTTCCATCTTTTTTAGTTAAAGACACATATTCTTTATAAGACAACGGATTAATATTAAATAAAACATATCTACCAGATAAAACTGATGATAATTCATCAGATAACATTTTGCTATTAGATCCAGTTAAAAATATACTTATATTTTTTATCTGAGCACGCAAAGAATTAACAACTTTTTCAAAATTATCTACATTTTGTATTTCATCCAAAAACAAATAATAAATCTTATCATCTTTAATTTTATCTTTTATAAATTTATTTAATTTTTTATAATCCAATAGTTCTTCAAATTCAATAAATTCAAAATTAATAAATATTATATGTTCTTCATCTATTTTCCTTTTTTTCTTTAATTCTTCTATTATTTGATTTAAAATAACTGATTTTCCACATCTTCTTATACCTACTAATATTTTAATTAAATCTGAATCATAAAACCCTCTTATTTTAGATAAGTAATCTTCTCTTAAAAGCATATAAATCACCTCTCTTTACATTATATATTATTTTCACACTTTTGTAAAGTTATTACGGTTAAGCGTAATAACTTTTGATTTTTGAAAATTATTACGCCCATACAAAAAACAATTCAAATTAATGAATTGCTCTTTTTTTCAAACTATTTATCTCTTAATGTTGCTTTAAACTTCGTTGTAACATTAGTAATAATTTTATTAAATATTGTCATTACTTCTTCTTCCGTTAAAGTTCTTGAATAATCTTCAAAAGTTAAACTAAATGCTAAACTCTTTTTATCACTACCGATATTTTCGCCCTTATAGATATCAAATATTTTAACATCGGTAAGCAATTTACCACCTGACTTTTTAATTTCTTTTAAAATATCTTCACTAGGTAAATTATTATCTACTACAAAGGCCATATCTTTTTCAATACTAGGATATTTATTTAATTCTTTATATTTAAAATCACTAGTTTTATGATTAATTAATTTAGTTAAAGATACTTCACACACATACATATCATCTTTACTAATATTAGGATGAAGTTTACCAAAATAACCAACGGGTTCGCCATCAACAATTATTTCACTATTAATTTTTGGATGTATTTCTTTTGGTAAATTATCACTTAATTTTAAAGTATAACGATTATTTAACCCTAAGAATTTTAATAAATTTTCAACCATTCCTTTAATTAAGTAGAAATCGACATTATAACTTATTTGATTCCAAGTATTGGCTAAATATTTACCAGTCATAATAAAGGCTAATTTAGTATCTTCCGTGTATTCTGTATCTTCATAATAGATATTAGATATTTCATATAATAAAACATCATTATTCTTTTTACTTTTATTATATTTCGCATTTTGAACTAAAGAATTTAGTAAACTTTGTCTTACACAAGATTTTTCTTTTAACATTGGTCTTAATAATTTAATGGTCTTCCCAAAATGATAATTATATTTCTCACTTTCTTCTTCACTTACTAAAGTATATGTTCTAATCTCATTAAAACCTAAACCTCTTAAATACTTACTAATCATTTTGCGATAGCCAACATTTTCCTTATATTCACCTTTTTTAATACTTACTAAAGGGAGTGTTGGTTTAATATTGTCATAACCATAAATTCGACCGATTTCTTCAATAATATCTTCTTTTTGATTATAAATATCTTGTCTTCTATTTGGAACAGTTACTTCATAAATACCTTTATCTAAAGTATAAGTAAATCCTAAATTAGATAGAATTCTTTCAACTTCCTTTGTCTCTATTTCCATACCTAATATAGAATTAATTTCTTCTTCGGTAACTTTAACAACTTTTGGAGTTTTATCAGTCACATCATAAGTTACACAGCCTTTAACAATTTTCGCATCCGCATATTTTTCCAGTAAATGACAAGCTCTTTTAATTGCCATTTGCGAATATTCATAACTTAAGGGTTTTTCAAGTCTTAAACTCGCTTCACTTCTTAGACCTAATCTAATGGAAGTATAACGAATATTTAAAGGATTAAAGATAGCAGATTCAATTAAAATGTTTTTAGTATTTTCAGAAATACCACTGTTTAAACCACCCATAACACCAGCAACACATAAAGGAGTATCACCATCAGTTATTAAGATATCATCTTTAGTAAGATTTCTTTCTTCTTTATCTAAAGTAACAATTTTTTCATTATCATGGGCCATTCTTACAACAATTTTATCTCCAACAATATCTTTATCAAAGAAATGCAAAGGTTGACCATATTCAAGCATTACATAGTTGGAAATATCAACAACATTATTAATACTTCTAACACCCGCAACTTCTAATCTTTGTTTAATAAATTTAGGACTTTCCTTAATAGTTACATCTTTAGCCATCATTAAGTTATACATAGAGACATTTTTCGTATCAACTTTTAACGTAACATAATCATTGATATCTTCATCTAATTCTTTATATGCTGTACTAGGAAGTGTTACATTTTTACCAAGAGTAGCTGCTACTTCATAAGCAAATGGAATATGATTATTACAATCGGTTCTATTTGGATTTAAGTCAAGTTCATAAACCGTATCATTTAAACCTAAATAATTAAGAGCATCTTCCCCAACAATGGCATCATCTCCTAATTCGGTAATTCCTTTATTATATGTTTCTTCCGTTTTTTCTTCTAAACCTAATTCAAATAAAGCACAAATCATGCCATTAGATTCTTCACCCCGAATAACACTTTTTTTAATTTCAAAATCACCAGGTAATATTGCGCCAGGTAAAGCCACAATAACTTTAAGATTTTCTCTTACATTACTTGCGCCACAGACAATTTGGACTACTTCTTTACCAGTATTAACCTTACATAAATGTAAATGATCACTATCAGGATGCATTTTAACTTCTAAAATTTCGCCAACAACTAAATTATTAATGTTATTAGATGTAACTTTTTCCACATTTATTCCGGCTTTAGTTATTTTATTTGCTAAAGCCACTTTATCTTCATCTTTAATATCAATATAATCATTAACCCAATTTAAACTAATTGCCATTTTAATACTCCCTTCTATTTAATTCTTTAAAAGAACGAATATCGTGATTTAAATAAAATACCCGGATATCATTAACGCCATATTTAAGCATAGCGAGTCTTTCAATCCCAAAACCAAAGGCAAAGCCATTCCATTTTTCACTATCATAACCACAATTTTTTAGAACAATTGGATTAACCATACCGGCACCACCAACCGTAATCCAACCAGTACCTTTACAAATATTACAACCCTTACCATTACAATTAAAACAACTGATATCCATTTCGACACTAGGTTCGGTAAAAGGATAATAACTAGGTCTAAATCTCGTTTCTCGGCCTTCGCCAAACAACTTTTTCGCTATCTCTTCAAATGTTCCTTTTAAATCTCCTAAAGTAATATTTTTATCAATAAGTAATCCTTCCATTTGGGTAAATTCATGTGAATGGGTCGCATCATCTTCATCTCTTCGGTATGTTTTACCAGGACAAATAATTCTAATTGGTTTTTCACCCTTAGCTTCTAACATAGTTCTTACTTGCACTGGACTTGTTTGACTCCGAAGTAAATATTCTTCACCTTTAATATAGAAAGTATCTTGAGCATCTCTTGCCGGATGTCCTTTTGGTAAATTTAAAAGTTCAAAGTTATATAAATCTTTTTCTACTTCTGGTCCTTCCACAACATCATAACCCATACTCATTAATAATTCTTCTAGAGTTTCAATTACTCTTTCAATCATATTAGCAGATCCTCTAGGTATTTCTGTACCCGGAAGCGTAACATCAATGGCTTCTTTATTTAACTTTTCATTTATTTCCGCTTCTTCAATATCTTCTTTTATTTGGGTATATTTGGTATTAAATAAATCTTTAAGTTCATTTACTCGCATTCCAAATTCTTTTTTTTCTTCATTAGGTATTTCTCTTATTAAACTATTTAAAGTTGTAATTTTACCATTCTTGCCCATGTATTCTACTTTTATTTGTTCTAGTTTTTCCTTTGTATTAACACCCTCAAAAACATTTTCTAATTCTTTTTTTATACTATTTATTTTATCATTATGCATCTAAATCATTTCCTTTCTAAATTTCATCAATAATCATCGGTTCATTATCTAATTCATCTACAATATCTTCTAGTAAAATACCTTCATTAAGTTTCATATTCACATAATCCTCTATTTCAAACTTATCTTTATTTAAAAAGTTAGGGTAACTATCAAACATTAAGTTAAGATTATTTAAACCAATACTAGTCATATAATTTATTAAATTAATTATGTCTTCATAACTTCTTTGCATTATATAGGGATTACCAACAACTATATTTCGAATCATACTAGGACTACAATTAATATTTACGAATAAATCAATAATTTTATTAAAATCTTCTAAATTATCTTCATTTATAAATTCTTCTATATTCTTTATATCAATATCTCTTATTCCTAGTTCCACTAATTTATCTAACATTTTCTTTTTTCTCCTCTGCTTTATATGGATACATTAATAATAATTCTTTTTTAGATACTCCAAATTGTTTTGAAAACTGTTTTTCGTTATAAAACAAGTATGTATAATTTTGTCTATTAATAATTATACCTTTATCTTTAAAATAATTATATCTAGCATAACTTAATTCCACACTTTGCATTAAATATTTTGTTTTTTCAGTAGTAACAAAATCTAATTCTATTTCTCTATAAAATGCTATTTTTTGCTTAATTTTTTCAATTGAATAACTATATATTGCAGGCAACGATATTGTCATTTTTATTATTTGTTCTTTGGTATAACCTAGAGTAATTAAATCCTCTATTTTTTGTTTAATATTTTCGATTGATAGTCCAAATATTGATGATAGTAATATGGTCATTTTTATTATTTGTTCTTTAGTATAACCAAGAGTAATTAAATCTTCTATTTTCTGTTTAATATTTTCGATTGATAGTTCACATATTGCTGGTGAAGAGATAGTCATTTTTATAATATTATTTTTATTATAACCATTTTCTAGAAACCATTGATTATTCTTTTGGATATTATTCAATAATGTTGTCGGTAACATATTTTTAATTGAATATTTATAAACAATTTTATCTATTTGCTCTTTTTTAAAACCAAATTCTAACATATATTTATAAATTTCTTCCATAGCTCACCTCACAATTCATAAAAAAATTTCATAAATAAGGCTAAAGGACGAGATAAATACCCGCGGTACCACCTTTATTTATGAAATTAATCATACTCTTTAATTCTTAATGGGAATTACGCAACAACACTCCTTAAGTGAAATTCAAATTATTAATTATCTAAAAATATTTCCAGCCTTTGATATTTTTTCTCTTTTTAAGATTAATAATTCTACTTAATTTAATTCATCGTGTTATCTATTAATAATTTTCAGCTTTTCTTTCAAAATAACTTTGTTTATGTTTACATACTGGACAAACTTCTGGAGCCTTCTTACCTACTACTACGTGTCCACAGTTACGACATACCCAAATAGTATCACCTTCAGATGAGAATACTAAACCTTCATCCATATTTTTAATTAATTTACGATATCTTTCTTCGTGTTCTTTTTCAATAGCTCCAACCATTTCAAATAATGTAGCAATTCTGGTAAATCCTTCTTCTTTAGCAACTTTAGCAAATTCAGCGTACATATCTGTCCATTCAAAATTTTCACCAGCGGCTGCATCTTCTAAATTAGCATGTGTATCAGGAACATCTCCATCGTGTAATTCTTTAAACCACATTTTAGCATGTTCTTTTTCATTATTAGCAGTTTCTTCAAAAATTGCAGCGATTTGTTCATAACCTTCTTTTCTTGCTTTACTTGCATAATAAGTATATTTATTTCTTGCTTGACTTTCACCAGCAAAGGCTGCCATTAAATTACTTTCCGTTTTAGAACCTTTAAATTCCATTTTAAAACACTTCCTTCATTACTTATGATTATAAAGCAAATTAGAAAAAAAGTAAAGAAA
>CANQHT010000068.1 GCA_947623705.1 uncultured Bacilli bacterium | reverse complement strand
CTAAAAAAATCCATAATAATAATGTGATTTGATATTTAATTGACACTATTTTAAGAAAAAAATATTGCTCTAAATTTATTTAAGTAGTATTATTAAATTAAGGTAGTGATGTTATGGCTAGTAGTGGTAAAAAAACTGGGGCAAAATCAAAGAATAATGTCAAAAATGTAACTAAAAGAGTTGATGAAAAGGTGGAAGATACTAAAAAAGATACTTTTATTATGAAAACTTTGGTATTTTTAGGTACGGTTTTTCTAATAGCAACACTTGTTTATTTAATGTATTTTTTCTTTGTTAAACATAGTGATATTAAAATAAATATGTCAACGGATAAAAAAGTTCTATATATGACTTTTAATGGCGAAGAAGAATTAGTAACTACCCAAAAATATGTTAGTGATTTAGATTATTCAATGCGTTATGATGTCAAAAAGATTTCGGTTTTTAAATATAAAGATCAAGATATTTTTAAATTTAATGATGCCGAAAAAATATTAGTAGTAGTAGAACATGCCAAAGTTCCAAGTAATTGTACTAGTGCTCCATTAGATAATTCTTATAATAGTTGTACAATTGCAAAAGATGATTATACTTTAGAATATTATATTTCTTTAGATAATAAAACTTTTAAAATAACAGTTAAGACTCCAAATGGGGCTAGAGAAGATGAAACTATTCAAAAGAGAATCGATTATATGCTTAATAACTTTGCAATAACGGCCTAGTTTTTAGGCTTTTTTTATGGTACAATTTTGTATGGAAGGTAATAATCATGAAAATAAATTGTTTTAGTGTTACATTTTGGTTTAATATTTATTTAGATCATGCGGAGATTTTAAAAGATTTTAATTTGGAATTAAAAGAAGAATATCAAAATTTTACTATTTCAAATACCGATGACAATAATCTTTTAACACCTTTAATTATGGCCAGTAATAGTGAAAAGAAAAGTAATTTAACTTTTAGCAGGATTAATCTCCAATATACTTTAGAAGATACTAATTTTACTAGTTTTAAGCATTTTAAAGATATTACTTTAAAACTTTTAGAAATTTTAGAAACAAATAATATTACTGTCTTACATTCTTCATTATTTATCAGCGGGGAAAAAGAAATCGCTAAGGCTTTAGAGTTAATTACTAAGAGTACTTTAAATAAAAGTCTTATTTCAGATGATTTAGTTGATGCTAGTTTAAAACTCGCTAAAAAGTGTGATGATCAATTTTATAAATTTATTTCAATTATGAATAAAAAACAAATTAAATTTCCGAAAAAAATTGATGAATTGGGAAGAGTAGTGCCAATTCCGTTAATTCCTTGGCAAGAGGCTTTAGAAGAACAAGATATTTTAGAAGTAATATATGAAATTAATGATAAATGTTCTTTTGATTATGAAAAGAATTATCATACAACGGAATTTTACTTAAATAAAATGTTATATATTTTAGAAAATGATTATGAAAGTGATATAGATGCTTTAATCGAAAAAGGCGAGTTTTAATCGCCTTTAAATTTCCATAATTTTTAAAATTTGTTTAAAATACAAGTAAGTATTATTAATTAATAATTTTTTATCTTGTTTATTAAGATACTTTATTTTACCAGAAACTTTTTTAATATCCCCATCATAGTAGTATTCAATCATAATATTTAATTTTAAATTATAAGCGGTAAGAATTTCTTCAGAAATTAAATTAATTTGGTCTTCGGAAAGAGTTGGAAATATTTTTCTTTCCTTTTTTATTTTTAAATCTTTAATGACTTCTTCTGAATTAAAACAAGAATTAAAAGGTTGCCATTTGATAATTCCTCGGTCAATTACATCATTATTCATAATGACCACCTACTTTTTTATTTCTTTCAATCGCTGTCGAGTCTTTTAATAAGTTTGAAGCTTTTAAAATACTGTTGGCCCCATACTTATTTTTAATTTCATCGATTGTTAAATTGATGTTTTCTTTATCTTGTCTTTGGTCTTCTTTTTCAAATAAACTTAATTGCCTTGATTCTTTTTTCTCTAAATTACCACAACATACCGTAACTTTACGAATAGGTAAATACTCATAATATTTATCAAAAATCATTAAACAATATTTAGTTATTTCACTAATAGAATCAGTAGCTTGGTCCAGTTTAATAGAGTGATAAAAGCCATTGTCAATTTCTTTAGAATAACCAATACCAAGGCCAACTAATTTAGTAAGTTTATTATTTTTCCGAAGACGGGCCGCTAAAAGTTCCACCATTTCGGAAATAATTAATGGAATATTACTTTCGTTGTAATCTTTAAATAAAACTTGCGAATGACTATATGATTCCGTTTTAGCCATTTTTTTAAAATCTTTAATTTTACTCATATCAATACCATTGGCGTGATTCCAAAGTTCTAAACCCATAATGCCAAATTTATCTTTTAATAAGAATTTATCAGTATTAGCTAAATCTCCAACCGAATAAATATTCATCTTATTTAGATTTTTTTCCATGTGTTTCCCAATCCCCCACATTTCGGAAAGGGGTGTAATTGGCCATAATTTTTCTTTAACATCAGCATTTGTCCAAACAGCAATATTATTCGGATTATGTTTGGCTTCAATATCCATCGCCACTTTTGCTAAAAGCATATTGGGTCCAATCCCACAAGTAGCGGTTAGTCCTGTCTTTTCATAAATCGTTTTTAAAATATCTTGGGCGAGTTCTAAAGGTGTTTTCTTATATAATTTTAAATAATTAGTGACATCTAAGAAACATTCATCAATGGAATAAACATGTAAATCTTCATCACTTACATAATCAAGGTAGATACTAATAACTTCTTTACTTTTAGCAATATATAAATTCATTCGCGGTTTAGCAATATGATAAGTAATATTCTTGGGTATTTCATAAAGGCGACCCCGGGATTTAACCCCTAATTTTTTTAAGTAAGGAGTAACCGCTAGAGTAATTGCGCCATTTCCTTGATTTGGATTAGCCACTACTAAAGGATAATTAAAAGGATCTAAGCCTTGTTGTGTACATTCAACGGAGGCAAAAAAACTTTTTAAATCAATACATAAAATACTTTGTTCCATTTAATCATCTCCTTACTTCGAATATTTGTTTGTTAATTAAAATATATAATAAATAAGAAAAAAATGCAATACCTATTATTGGTAATTTTATTATTTGGTGGTATACTTGAGTTATGAAAGAGTTTTTATTAAAATTAATTAATTGGTATCAAAGAATGCCTTTAAGTACCCATAGCATGTGTAAATATTATCCGACTTGTTCCGAATATGCTAAAGAGGCTATTACGGAATATGGTTCATTTAAAGGAACATTTTTAAGTATTAAACGAATTTTAAAATGTAATCCTTTTAGTAAAGGCGGAATTGATTTGGTACCAAGTAAGAAAAAGTGATTGCAAATAAAGAAAATGCGTGATAAAATGAATATGCAAATCGATGAAGAGAAACGAGATTATTAATTAATGGTTTTTAAGAGAGTTAATGGTTGGTGGAAATTAACAAACAGATTAATAGTTACTATTCCCTGAGAGAGTCTAATCCACTCCGGTCTAGAGGCCGTTATCTAAATTAAGTTAAAATAAGGATGGTACCGCATTATTTGCTCCTTGCAAATAGTGTGTTTTTTTTATTTTTAGAAAGGAAGTATTTATGCAAATTGAAGTTTTTAGACAGTCAGCGATTAAATTAAAGGGTAAGATAACCATTTATTTTGATCCCTTTAAAATAGATAAAGATTATCATGATGCCGATTATATTTTTATTACTCATGACCATTATGATCATTATGATTTAGATTCTATTCAAAAGGTAATGCAAGATAAAACAACTTTAGTGGTTCCAAAGATACTGGCAACTGACGCTCAAAATATCACAAGTAATGTTATTATAGTGGAACCAAACAAAGAATACCGAACGACAGATTTTACATTTTCAACTAGACTAGCATATAACTTAGAAAAAAGATTTCACCCAAAAGAAAAAGGTTATGTTGGTTATATATTAGAGTTAGATAAGCAAAAATATTATATTATGGGTGATACGGATGCTTTAGATGAAAATACTAATTTAGATGTCGATTATTGTTTCATTCCTATTGGAGGAACTTATACAATGGATGTTAAAGAATCTGCGGAATACATAAATAAATTAAAACCTAAGGTAGCCATACCCATTCATTATGGTAGTATTGTTGGAAGTATTACTTTAGGAGAAGAATTTAAAAAATTAATTAATCAAAATATTGATGTTAGAATATATATAAAGGAGGAAGAAAAATGATCAATATTAAAGAAGATGAAAGATTAAGTAAATTAAATCATAGTTGTGCCCATCTTTTAGCCCAAGCTGTAAAACATTTATATCCGGAGGCTAAATTTTGGGTTGGACCCGTTATTGAAGATGGTTTTTACTATGATATCGATTTAGGAGATAAAGTTATAACTGATGAAGATATCGTCAAAATCGAAAAAGAAATGAAAAAAATCAGTAAGGATGGTAAGAGAATTGTTCGCCATGAGTTAAGTAAAGATGAAGCCTTAGAAATGTTTAAAGATGATCCTTATAAACTAGATTTAATTAGTCGAATGGATGAAAATGAGACAGTTATTTCTTGTTATACGCAAGGGGACTTTACAGACCTATGTCGAGGACCTCATGTAGATACTGTAAAAGAGTTAAAATATTTCAAATTACTTAAATTTAGTGGAGCTTATTGGAAAGGCGATAAAAACAATAAGATGCTTCAAAGAATATATGGTATTTGTTTTGATAAAGAAGAAGATTTAAATGAATACTTAAATTTCTTAGAAGAAGCTAAAAAAAGAGATCATAAAAAATTAGGTAAAGAATTAGATTTATTTATGATTAGTGAATATGGTCCTGGTTTTCCATTCTTCTTACCTAATGGCATGATTGTAAGAAATGAACTAGAAAATTTCTGGTATAAAGAACACGCTAAAGAAGGTTATGAATTTATTAAAACCCCAATTATGTTAAATAAAGAATTATGGGAATTATCTGGTCATTGGTATAATTATCGGGAAAATATGTATACAAGTGAAATTGATGAAAAAACCTTTGCGATTAAACCAATGAATTGTCCCGGTGGAATGCTTGTTTATAAAAATTCATTGCATTCTTATAAAGATTTACCTTTAAGAATTGGCGAACTTGGTCAAGTCCATCGTCATGAAGCGAGTGGGGCTTTAAATGGTTTATTTAGAGTTAGAACCTTTACCCAAGATGATGCCCATATCTTTATGCGTGAAGATCAAATTGAAGAAGAAGTAGTAAGACTTATTAATTTTATTGACCGGATGTATAAAGTATTTGGTTTAACTTATGATATTGAATTATCAACTAGACCCGAAGAAAAATTTATTGGGGATATAGAGATTTGGAATAAAAGTGAAAAAGCCTTAGAAGATGCTTGCCATGCGGCCGGACACGATTGTAAAATTAATCCGGGTGATGGCGCTTTCTATGGACCAAAATTAGATTTCCATATTAAAGATTCTTTAGGTAGAGTATGGCAATGTGGAACCATTCAACTTGATATGAATTTACCAGAAAGATTTGATTTAACTTATGTTGATAGTGATGGCTCTAAAAAAAGACCAGTTATGCTTCATAGAGTAATTTATGGTTCAATCGAAAGATTTATTGGTATTTTAATTGAACATTATGCGGGGGCTTTTCCATTATGGCTTTCACCAGTCCAAGTAAATATTATTCCCGTTAATAATGAATTTCATTTAGAATATGCTAAAAAATTACAAGAACAATTAAGTGACTTTAGAGTATCTCTTGATGACCGTAATGAAAAATTAGGTTATAAATTAAGAGAAAGTGTGGCTAAAAAAATTCCAATTACTTTAATTATTGGCCAAAAAGAAGTAGATAGTAATACGGTTAGTTATCGTCTTCTAGGTAGTGAAGAAACTAAAACAGTTAGTTTAGAAGAATTTAAAGATTATGTAAATAATCGAATTAATAATAAGAATTGAGATTAATAATGAAAAAAAGTTTAATATTACTAATTTGTTTAATTTGTTTAACCGGTTGTGGAGAAAAAAATGAATTAAAAAATACGGACAATCAAGAAAAATGTACTTCAAAGGAATTTTCTGAACCATATAAATATGTTTATGAAACTTTAGATGAATGTACCAAAGAATCGCAAAGTACCGCATTCTTTGATATTACGGACAATGTTGATGAGAGAGTATTTACTGTTAATTGTGAATTAATTACGGACTCTTGTGGTACCGAATGGTATGGGGTATCTTATAATATTTATGATCCGGAACATAGTGATAGAGAAGATGGCGTTGTTGTAGTCCATTATTAGAAATATGTAATTTGCATATTTTGTGAATTATAAGTTAAAATGTCCTAATTTTAATTTTATATTTACAAGTTAAAATGTCCTATAAAAAAATAATAA
>CANQHT010000067.1 GCA_947623705.1 uncultured Bacilli bacterium | reverse complement strand
TTTTTTCGTTGGCTTTTAACTTTTTTAAGGGGATATTTTCAAATTTGTAATCGTTAGTTTTCCATAAATTTATAAATGTTGCTATAAATTTTTTAAAAGCATTGCATTCTGGCGATTTGATAAAATTTGAAAATTTTTCAGCATATTTTAAAAATTTTAGAATATGTTTTTGTTCTTCGGTAGTACATGTGTAAATACATTCATTTATGATAAAATTTAAGAGATTCTCATTAGTAATTTGATAATTTATATGAGAAACATCTAATATTTTCATAGCTAGTTTGTGAAAAGTGAAGCAGTCTACTCCAAAATTCAATTTTAACGTTATATCGTTAACGGAGGCGTTGGTGAAGGAAATGACTAATATTTCTTCGGGTAAAATATTTTTAGTGGTTATTAAATATTCAATTTTATTTAACATTGTAAAAGTTTTACCAGATCCAGCACCGGCAATGACTAGTAGGTTAGAATCACATTCTACTACATCTTTTTGAAATTTGTCTATTTTATTTAATTTAGTAATTTTTTGCATAATAAAACCTTTCATTTTGGAAAAGTTTCTAAAACTATATTAACACAATTTTACTTTTTTGAAAAATGAAAAAAGATGTTTTTGTATAAATTTATAGTATAATAATCTAAAGTAGTAGGAGAAGTTTTATGGAAAAATTAAAAAGAGTAGTAGGAGTAGCTTTTATTGAAGACGGCAAATTATTAATCGTTAAGTCACAAAGAAGTAGTACCACTCATTCTTGGACTCTAGTTGGTGGAGGAGTGGAAACTGGTGAAACTGAAATTACTGCTGCTTTAAGAGAAGTAAACGAAGAAGTGGGTCAAGGATTTGAATTTTGTGAAGAAGATTTACTTCCTATAATGTGTTTTAAAGAGGCTGCTGCCAGTGATAGTGATGTTATTATTGAGATGAATATGTTTTTAGCCACTAAAAAAATTCATGTTAGTTTAATTCCTAACGATGAAATTTTGGATTATCATTGGTATTCTTTAGGAGAAACCGAATATAATTTATCGTCATCTATTCGGGACCACTTCCTACCATATGCGATTCAAAAAGGGTTGCTTTTTTGAAAAATAACGACAAAAATGAGAAAAATTTGTTGCATAATTAAAATTTGTATAGTATAATCTTAATTGTCTTGAAAAGCAATATTTCAAGGTTGAATTATTTGGGCGATTGGCTCAGTTGGTTAGAGCATCTGCCTTACAAGCAGAGGGTCATAGGTTCGAGTCCTATATCGCCCACCATTTATTTTTTGGCATTTTGTGCCGACGATATTAGTATGCCGACTTAGCGTAATTGGTAGCGCAACTGACTTGTAATCAGTAGGTTGGGGGTTCGATTCCCTCAGTCGGCACCATTTTTTTGGAGGGGTAGCGAAGTGGTCAAACGCGGCAGACTGTAAATCTGTTCCTTCGGGTTCTATGGTTCAAATCCATATCCCTCCACCATTTCTTGATTGCCCCATAGCCAAGTGGTAAGGCATCAGACTTTGACTCTGACATTCCGTTGGTTCGAATCCAGCTGGGGCAGCCATCTTAATTGTCTCGTTAGCTCAGTCGGTAGAGCATTCGACTTTTAATCGAAGGGTCTGGAGTTCAAATCTCCAACGAGACACCATTTTGTATTTTAACCCTGTATTTATGGGGTTTTATTTTGCCAAACACACTTATAAACACACTTTTTATAATTTATTTAATATATCAGTCATATCTTCTAATTCACTTTTATACATATGAGTGTAAGTATTTAAGGTAATACTAATATTGGAATGACCTAAATATTTTGATACCAAACTAATTGTAGCACCTTTATTAATTAAAAGACTTGCACAACTATGTCTAAAATCATGGACTCTAATTTGTTTAACATTGGCTAATTTGCAATACTTATTTTTTTTAACTTGAATTGTTGTTTCAGGAAAAGGAAAAGAATTTCCAAATACAAACCAATTTTCAGAATAGTCTTTAAACTTCATAGCCTCTATTTTTTGCTTTTTAAGGTCTTCTATGAGTTTTTTTGTTAAAGGTAATGTTCTTATACTATTTTTTGTTTTTGGACTCGATATAGTCCATTTTTGACCCTTTATTTTGGTTGTTAGAGTTTTTGTAATTTTTATTTTTCCATTTTCTAGATCAATATCTTTCCAGGTTAGAGCTTGACACTCTCCTTGCCTTAATCCTAAATAAAATAATATTTCAAAAAACAAATGGAAAGAAAAATTATCAATAACTGAATCAAATTTGTTATATTCTTCTAATGTAAAAAAATTCATTTCTTTCACTATATTATTAATTTTTTTGTATTTTGTGAAAAAAGCATGAATTTCAAAAACTCATGCGTTTATCCTGTGAAGATTTCTTTCATTAATTTACATTTTAAAGTATACATGATAAAATTTAACATTTTAGCATTAGTATTATAGTATTTGTTAGAGTAAACAATTAATCGTCTTAATGTTTCAATGATCTTGTTTAAATAATCAATAGAATAATTTTTCTTTTCTAATTCATATTGTAATTGTTTTAAATTATTTAAATTAAAATCATTTATTTTAATATTGTGAATAGGTTTTAATTGTTCAAATAAATATTTGTTTCTTATAATTGTTTGCGGTTTTACATTTTTAGATAATTCTAAAATATATTCATTAAAAACTTGAAAAAAAGTAATTGATGTAGTGCAAGTTTCATTGTTAGCTACTTTAATTCTATATAATGCTTCTTCATTTTTAGCTTCTTTTGAAGTTTTAAATTTCTGAGAAGAATAATCGTGAATATTTCCAAATATATCTTTATATTTTATTCTAAAAAAATATTGCCTTCCATCTTTAGTAGGAGTTTTACTTTTATAAACTGCCATTTTTTATTCCTTCTTTCTTTTTATTTATTGAAATAGGAATATATCTATGTTAAAATTAATACATAGAAAAATTCCATTTTTATTTGTGTTGTGGTATTTTTCTTAGGAGTTTTTTACTCCGTACCCTTACTGTTGTAGCAGTAGGGGATTTTTTATATAAAAAAGTGCCAATCAAATTTGACTAGCACTTTTTTATTATCATGAGTTATATACATTTTATTAGTTCTATAACTCTAAAATCAAAAATTCATGCCTCTCGGCTAAATTTCGCTTATATTATATCAATAATATATGCTATTGTCAAATTATTCTTTACAAATACATAGAAAATAGTTCTTGAGTTAGTTTATCCATAACTGCTTTTGAAACCCTTGATTTTCCTACTAAATCATGTTTGTTAATTGGATACAGTATTCTATTTTTACTTATACATCTAAATTGAGAAAGATTGGCATAAGTCAGTTTTTTATATTTGCTATATTCGATTATTAATTCTTTTAATTCTTTAACATCATTTTCATCATTAACTAAGTCAATTTCTTTATTCATTTTATTTATAAATTCATCAAATATTAATGAACCTAGATCCATTTTATTGCTTCCACCTTTAGATGTTAATGGAATAACTGCTATTGTTTCTTTATAAAAATTATCATCATTATCCATTACAATTGCAAAATGTTTTTTTGATAATTCACAACCAATATTAATGCCAAAATCAACTTTTACTATTGTGCCTTTTTTATATTTCATAAATCTTGCTGGTGTATAATTTAACTCCTTAGTAAAAATATTAGATTCTTTTTTTAGCCATACATCTAATTGTTTAAATTTATCATTACCACTGTTTCTTACTTTTTTAAAGTTATCACAAGCATAGTCTATTCTTTTATCACTATAGCTAGTAGTAGTTTTTATATTTGTTGTCATAATTATTTAATCACTTCCTATTCTAATAAAAATTTAATATAATTATCTGCTTCATCTTCATATTTGTTTATATGAAATGCAAATAAATCATTATCTATTTGACATAGTTGATTAAGTTCTATAATGTGCTAATTCATGGAGTAGAGTTTTTCTTTGCTTATAATAAGATATCGTGTTATTTATTATAATATTATTAATGCCTTTATAGTTAAACACAAAACCATTAATTCCCATTGGTAATAATTTATAACTAATATTAGCATTATAATAAGATAATACATCTTTTTGTACTATATAACCATCTAATAAATCTTTTAACATACTTAATACATTTCCTTTTTTATTCTTTTTTTAAATTTTATATATTAAGTACCTATACTATCATACTTATTTTCTTATGGTCTAAAATCACCATCAAAAATATCTAAAAATAATTCTTCACATATTTCTGCGTTTTCTTTATTGATTTCTTCTTGAGTCATTTTTTCTCTTTTTGAGAACAAATATTTACCTCTTAAATTAAATACTTTATTTATTTTTTTATTATAAAAATGGAGTGCTAATATTAGAAAAAAATTGAATATTAATAATGTAATATTTTCTTCATTAAATCCATCTGTAGATATGTGTGATATTGTAATAATTAACCAAAATTGAAATATATATGTAATAAAAATGGAAACTTTGGAAAACTTTAAAAGAAAATTTTTAGAAAAAACTATTTTCATTCTTCGCCTAACCCCTTATCGATTTCTTTTTTTCTTTCTTCTATTATTGCCTTAATTATATTTTTATCACTGTCTGTTAATATGTCTTTATGTTTGTCAAATAATAATTCTAACTCATCAAATTGTTGAGAATTATTTAGTTTTGTTAAATCTTTTGAAATGAAATCATCATATACATTCAAATATTTAGCAATTTTAGCTACCATATCTAAATCTGGAGTTCTTAAACCATTTTCCCAACAACTTAATGTAGATTGTGCAACACCTAAATCTTCAGCCATAACACTTTGATCAATATTCTTTTTTTTGCGAAAATATTTGATGTTCTTTGCAAAATAATTTTGCATTTTTTAGCTCCTTTCTTATTAAGAATCATATCATTTTATATTGTAAATTGCAATATTTTTTTTGCTTTTTGCAAAAAATGCTTGACATATTGCAAAACACGCCAAGGAATTTTTAAGTGTCGATAGTTATAATCATACTATAGAAGGTATTCCAAATATAATTAAAGATCCGGAATTTGTATATTATGATCCTCAAAAAAAATTCATTACTTTATTTTAAAAAAATTGATGAAAATGTTTGTGTTGTTGTTAAATTAAATTTAAGAAAAAATAAAAAACCATATATATCAACAATTTATCCAGTAAATAGTAAAAAAATAGAAAGATTAAAAGAATTAAGTTATATTTTAAATAGATAATATTTTATATAAAAAGTCACCTATAAATAGATGACAAATACGAAAAGAGCTATTGTATTTAAACTTTTTATTCTTATTAAAAAGCGATAAACAATAATACTTCCCCAATATCTAGCTCCTTCTATTATAATTATAGTGTCTTTTTAAGAAATATTGTAGTTAAAAATGCTTGACTTTGACACTATTTGACAAAGAAATGGTATATTGGAATTTTATTCTTAATTTATTCTTGACAGAATGATAATAAAAAGATTAAAATACTGGTCTAGGAAGTGAAGTTATGGAAGAAATAAATGAAAATGATATTATCGAATTTTATGAAATTGTCAGATTTTATGAAAATGTATGGAATTTAAAACAATCTATTTTAGAATTAGGAGTTTTAACTCCGGCGGAAGAAAGTTTAGTCGAAGAAAATCCTGCAATAAGGGTGGATGCTTATCAAAATGTAACTCGTTTAATTAAACAAACATTATTAGATGATAAAAATGTAAATATTAAAGAAGAACCATATAACTTAATGGTTACTACTAAAAATATGGAAGGATTAGAATTACCTATTGCTACAGTGGTTAATAAGTCTGCATTAAAAGATACAGAAATTGATATTTATCAAACCGAAATTAACCGGGATAAAAGACAAGAATATATTGAAGAATTATATCGTTATTATCTAGATCTTATGCATAATTGTGGGGATGTAAGTTTTGTTTTAAAAGCTCTTGATGAATTAAGAAATAGAATAAAAGTTAGTCCTAATGCCAAATATGAATTAATGTCTATTCAACTAGATTACAGGGCAAGAATATTAAATGCTTTAAATGTGAATCCTCGGGAATATATGAGTGTAGTAGTTCCCCATTTTTATCCTTTAGGCAAATCCTTAACAAGAAAAAGAATGGGTACTAGATTAACTGATACTTATCAAATCTATTAGTTTTATTTAAAAATATGAAAAATATACTTGTAATGAGTATATTTTTTTGATAAAATACACTTGGCTTTATAGTCAAATAGACATTAGTTTTTAGCCCACGCCGAGTGCTTAAATTATTTAAGTGGTAAAGGTATTAGAAACTAAGAAGAAAAACGAAAGGAAGAGTGATTTTATATGGCCGTAGTTTCTATGAGTTATTTATTAGAAGCTGGAGTTCATTTTGGACATCAAACAAAAAGATGGAATCCTAAAATGAAAGAGTATATCTTTACAGCAAGAGAAGATATATATATTATTGACTTGCAAAAAACCCAAGAATTGTTAGA
>CANQHT010000066.1 GCA_947623705.1 uncultured Bacilli bacterium | reverse complement strand
AAAATAAATACAAAATTACCAATTTTAGATTCACCAGCTGAAAATAATAGATTAAAAGAATTAACTTCAATAAGACAAGAAATTTATATAATTTAAAAGGAATAGATATTGACTATCTACTCCTTCTAGACTTAAAATGAATTTAATTATAAAACATATTTTTAAGTTTAAAATCTCCACACTTATTCTGCACTAACAATGGAACGAATGTGTTTATTATGATTTACTGATTCATATGAATTATTTATAACAATAAATGCTTTAGGATCGATAGCTAAGATAGCTTCTTTAACCCGGTAGTAATCATTACTACTAATAACACTCATTAATATTTTTTGGCTTTTTTGGCTATAACCGCCTTTACTATTTAAGATAGTTATATCATTTTTTATAGTATCAAGAAGATATTCTTTAATTAATTCTGGTTTATAAGTATAGATATAAAAGGTTTTATTACTACCTATACCTAACATTGCCCGATTGGAAAAAATACTAATTAAAGTTAGAGCAAAAATGGCATATAGCATTCTTTCGATACCAAAGGCAATACCTCCTAATAAGACGATGTAACCATCAATGATAATGATACTTTTACTCATTGGAATTTTGTAAACGTGGGTGAATATTTGATCTAGAATATCCGTACCACCAGAAGTGAAGCCATTTTTAAAAATTAAGCCATAACCGATACCGGATAAAATACCACCAAATAAGGCTTGGATAATAATTTCAGTTTCTTTGACATCGATGATATTACCTATTGGTTCGGTTATTTTGAGGACTATTGGACAAAGAATGGCGCCAAGAACTGTTTTATTAGTGATTTCTTTACCTAATTCAAGGTAAGATAAGCCAATTAACAAGACATTACAGATAAAGACGAAGATACTGATATCGATATTATATAGTTTATTATAGACTAAAGCTAAGCCGGTAATGCCACCTGCGGCGATATTATTGGGTTTTAGAAATATATTAAAAGCAATACAAACAATAAATAAACCTGCTAATGATTCAAGACCTCTTGTTATTCTTTTTTTCATAGGCATTACCTCTATTATTTATTTTAGCATATTTAGTTTATTTTTTTAAGATAGATTTAATAAATGGCATAATATCTCCATCGAGAACTTGAGAAGCTTGAGATGTCTCATAGTTAGAACGAACATCTTTAACTAATGTATATGGTTCTAGGATATAGTTTCTTATTTGGCTACCAAAATCGATATTTAACATTTGGCCTTTGGTACTCTCTAGTTTTTCTGCTTGTTTAGCTAATTCTAGTTGATATAATTTACTTTTTAAGACTTTTAAAGCTTGTTCTTTATTTTGAATTTGACTGCGTTCATTTTGACAGGTTACAACTATTTTGGTAGGTAAGTGGGTGATACGGACTGCTGAATCAGTTGTATTAACGTGTTGACCGCCGGCGCCACTACTGCGATAAACATCAATTTTTAAATCAGAATCTTTAATTTCAATATCGATATTTTCAGCGAATTTAGGGGTTACCATAACGGAAGCAAATGAGGTATGACGACGAGCATTGGCGTCAAAAGGGGAAATTCTAACTAAACGGTGGACACCTGTTTCGCATTTTAGGTAACCATATGCATAGGAGCCGGATATTTCGATTGTGATACTTTTAATACCAGCTTCTTCACCTTTTTGTTCGTCGAGTATTTTATATTGATAATTATTTTTTTCACAAAAACGAAGGTACATTCTTTTTAACATACTTGCCCAATCACAAGATTCTGTTCCTCCAGCACCGGGATGAATTTCTAAATAGCAATCTAAGGAATCGTATTCATTATTTAACATTGAGGAAATCTCTAACTCTTCGAGTTTAGGAGTAAGGCTAGCGGATTCTTTAGCTAATTGTTCTATACTATCTTGATCTTGTTCGGTAATAGTTGACAAAAATTCATTGATATAGGAAATATTTGATTCTAATTCAGAATAATTTGTTAGTTCTTTTTTTAAAGTGTTAATTTCTTTACTTAATTGGCTACTTCTTTCAATATCTTGCCAGATATCTGGATGATTTAACTCAGCTTCAAGATTAGCTAATTGTTCTTTTTTACTGGGGATGTCAAAGTAACCTCCCAATTGATAAAATTTGTTCTTTTTGAGAGTTATTTAAATTTTTTAATTCATTTAGTTCCATATTAATAAAACCCTTTCTTTATTTTATTATAGCAAAAGATTTTATTTTTGCTTAAAATATTTAGATATTTTTCCAAGACTTAAAAGAATTTTATCATCAGTAGGTAAGATTGTCGATTTTGTAATGTTGTATTCGGATTGGTAATTTTCAATTATTGGCTTTAAATATTCTAGTCTTTGCAGTTCTAAATAGAAGGCGTCAATTAGGGATTGAGGTAAAGCGGTAATGGTATATTTAGTAGCAAATTTTAATTTGGAATTGGAACTTTCTAATTCATTTAGAGGGCTTAAAAAACCAATTTGATAGAAGGTTAAAAATTCGGTAAGAGCTTCATTAATTCTCTGCTCTATAAGAGAAGATGTGGAGCCATAGCCTTTTAGTTGGATTAAACTTAAATTAGGGAGGTATTTTATTTCTGAAGTTTCAGCTATACTGATAGCTCGATTTAGATAGAAAGAAAAAGTTATTGGTTTATCTTTTTGATTCAGTAGGTGGCGATTGCTTTCCAAGGCCGCCATAATTAGATCATAAAGAACATCATTAATAAACCAAGTAAATATATAATAAGTATCTACTAAGCTTTCTATTTCTTTAAAGCGGTCACTAATTTGTTGATGCTCTAGAAATATGGCTTCTTGAATATCACGGTATTTATATAAATTACGCATAAAAAGACCTCTTTTGCTAGGGATATTATATTCTAAATACGAAAAAAGTCAAATGCTATTTAATGGCTATTGGGTGCAAAACTAGCAATTTCACGATTAATCCAAATCATAATTAAATTAACGATATAGTCAATTTCCTGAGGAGTTAGATTACGATCTTTAGGAATATGATGCCATTTATATAGACAAGAACGACAGCAGGTAGCGGTAGCATGTTCAGCAATAAAGACGGGATGACCACGCATCGGTGTTTGTTTTCCATCATTAGGAATAATAGCTGGTGCTAAGCGTTTTCTAATAAAATCATAAGCGTGGTTTTGAATAGTCGCTAAGCCTTTGGAAGAGATATAATCAAAGTCAGACTGTTTTAAGTGAAAACTGCTACGAAATTTAGATTTTGATAATTTAAATAAGATATCATTATACATAAACATCACTATAAAGATTATAACAAAAGAGTAGTTAGATTACTACTCGGGTAATTTTAAAGTTAATTGACCTGGATTAATTTGATGGGAGTGGAGTGGTGGTTCTACTGATAAAAGGGATTCAGCAATATTGATTAATCTTTGAGAAATATAAGGAGGAATATTGTTATATGCTTCTTCATTATCTGTGATAAAACAAATAATTTCACCCATTAAGTAATTAAATTTTTCTTTGCCATTTGTTTTAATAAAATCAATTAAAAAACTATCAATGTTTAATTTGCGGTAAGCTTGAAGGTAGATATCATAACGGGATAATCTTTTAGGTGGCGATTCAACAGAAAAGAAAGATATTTGATCTACTGGATTACCTATTGAATCTAGTCCTAAAAGATAATTTATTTTATCTTCATTATTTATTAAATTAATAAAAGATGAATAATCTTGTTTTTGAGATAATTCAAAAAGTTTGAGTAGTTTTAGCTTTAAAGAGGTATCAAGGACTTCTTGTAATTCAATCGAGATTACACCTAGAGCGATAGATAGATAATTTGATGAGGGAATAAGGGAGTCTAATTTTTGAATATTAGCAATAGCACCATATAATCCATATTGTTTAATTAAAGCTGTACAAGTGTCTTTAGATATATAAGGTGATGAAGAGTTTTTATTTTTTCTTTTAGCAATATTACATTCCATAGTAAAGTGGAATAAATACCTTTGAAATTCTTTGGGACGATCTTGGGCTAAGGCAGCGAATTCATCATAAGTGGTTAGCATATCTTGAATTTTTTGATAGCAAATTGTTAAGATTCTGTTCATAGGTATCATTCCTTGTGATTGTTTATTATAAAACGAAAGCGGTGAAAAAACAATTAAAAATATCTAGAGATATGTTTTTCACGGACTTGGCAGTAATTTAAAATTTTGGAAAGAAGAATTATTGAAATATATTGACTATTTATATATAATTTATAATAGATGTAAGGTGTTAAAATGAAGTATCAAAAGTCTTATTATAAAAATTTGAATGTTGTGAGATTAGTGGCTTGTATAGCTATTTTGTTTTATCATTTAGGAATACTACGTGGTGGTTATTTGGGAGTTTGTGTATTCTTTGTACTTAGTGGTTATCTAAGTTGTTTGTCGGCTTTTAAAAAGGAAAAATTTTCTTTTAAAGAGTATTATATAAATAAGTTAAAAAATATATATCTTCCTTTAGTGATGGTGGTGTTAATAACTGTAGGTTTATCAACATATTTAACAAATTTTAATTGGTTAAATTTGAAACCAGAAACTACTTCAGTACTACTAGGATATAATAATTACTGGCAGATAGGAGCTAATTTAGATTATTTTGCTAGACATATTGATTCGCCTTTTATGCATTTTTGGTATATGGGTATTTTATTACAATTTGATTTAATATTTCCTTTGGGATTTGTAATACTAAGAAAAGTAGGAGAGAAAATTAAAAGTTGGTTATCGTGTGGTTTATTAGGGGGATTGACTATTGGTAGTTTTGTATATTTTGTAATTACAAATAGAGCAGGAAATATAATGCTTAGTTATTATGGAACATTTACAAGAGCTTTTGCTTTATTATTTGGAATGTTTTTGGGGTTTAGGCATTATTATTATAAGCCTTTAGTTGTTAAGAAGTGGAAAAATAAAATCTATAATAGACGAATATTTTATAGTTATTTAGTTTTATTAGCTTTAATGTGTAGCTTATTAAATAGTAATGGTTGGTTAATGATATTAGGAATGTTTTTTACAACAATAATTACTGGTCGATTAATTAGTTATGCAGTGGTAAATTCAGAAAGGAAGGTATCTAAGTACGATAAAGCTGTAAAGCGAGCAGCTAGTATTAGCTATGAAATTTATTTATGGCAGTATCCATTAATATTTGTGACACAATATTTGGAATTTGAAATAATTTATCAAGTATTAATAGTGATTTTGGGTGTGATAATTTTAGCGATTTGGTTACATTGGTGTTTAAAGAAAGAACATAATACAGGAATTGTAAAAGCTATTAAAATTATCTTATTAATGCCTTTAGTATTGTTGACGCTATATGGTGGTGCTAAGTATTGTTTAGCTAAAGATCATACGGAAGAAATGGCAGAGTTAGAAAGACAATTACAGATTAATGAGCAGATGATTAAAGATAAGCAAGCGGAATACGCAGAAAGATTTAGGCAAGAGGAGGAAGATTGGTTAGCTAAACTTAGTGATTTAGAAGATGGGGAAAAGGAAATTGCTAATATCGTTAGTAATTTATCAGTAGTAGGGATAGGAGATTCAGTTATGTTAGGAGCTGTAGATCATTTATATGAACAGTTTCCTAATGGATACTTTGATGCAGCAATATCGAGGACAGCTTGGGTTGCTGATGATATTTTAAATGATTTAAAAACACAAGAACTTCTTGGCGATGTTGTAGTAATTAACTTAGGGGCTAATGGGGATTGTTCTAAGAATTGTAAGTCTAATTTAATGGATATTATTGGCGATAGAATGGTTTATTGGGTAAATATTAAAAATAATGAAACATTGCATTTTAATGAGACTTTGGTTGAGTTTGCTAAGGATTATGACAATTTAAAAATAATTGATTGGTATAATATTTCAGATAATCATCCGGAGTATTTTATAGCTGATGGAATACATTTAACTGAGGAAGGAAGAGTTGCTTATACTAAAGCAATATATGATAGTATATATAATACTTATTTGGAAGAATATCGATCAAGTATGCAAGGTATTATAGATGAGCATGAAGAGAAAGAAAAAAAGAAAGTTACAATGTTTGGAAATGATATGTTAATCAATGCATATGATTATTTACAAGATGATTTTAAAGATACGCCTTTAATTGGAGTTTCAGATTTGGATTACAATAATTTATTTAAGAAAGTAGAGACTGCTATTCAGAATGATACTTTAACTTATAATGTTGTATTTATTCTTGATGAGAGTTTTGTAATGAATAAAGAAGAATTCGATAATTTAATAAATCTATGTCAAGATAAGATGGTATATATAATTTCTTTAAATGATAATGTTAATAAGGTTACTAGTGAAAGTCATTACGAAAATGTTAGTCAAATTGATTTTATGGATGAAGTAGCAAGTAATGAGGATTATTTATTAGCTGATAAGATTCATTTAAGTGATACAGGCAATAGGAGGTTAAGGGAGATTATTAGAGATACTTTAAAAATAAAATGGGGCTGAGTGGAAATGAATAATTTCTATTCAGTTCTTTTTTAATGTTTTAGAAAAACTAAAAAGCGCTAGAAAACT
>CANQHT010000065.1 GCA_947623705.1 uncultured Bacilli bacterium | reverse complement strand
AACATAAAGAAAAGATTAAAGAATATAAAACGGATGTCAATGTTTTAACTTTATCGGCAACCCCTATTCCTCGAACTTTAAAGATGGCTTTATCAGGACTCAGAGATTTATCGATTATTGATACACCACCAGTTAATAGGTATCCAGTTCAAACTTATGTTGTCGAAGAACAAGACTTACTTATAAGGGATGCTATCTATAAAGAATTATCAAGAAAAGGTCAAATATATATTTTATATAATCGGGTTGAAGATTTAGAAAAAATTGTTAATCATATTAGTGAGTTAGTTCCAGAAGCAAGAATTGTTTATGCCCATGGCAGAATGAGTAAAGAAGAGTTAGAAAAAGTAATGGATGACTTTGTAAGTCAAAAATATGATATCTTAATATGTACAACCATTATTGAAAATGGTATTGATATTCCGAATGCTAATACCTTAATTGTTTATAACGCCGATAATTTTGGCCTTTCGCAGTTATATCAAATTAGGGGTCGTGTTGGTCGAAGCGACAAAGTTGCATATGCTTACCTTTTATATGATAAAAAGAAAATGCTAAATGAAATTGCCGTTAAAAGACTACAAGCAATTAAGGAATTTACTAATTTAGGTAGTGGTTATAAAATTGCCATGCGGGATTTATCTTTAAGGGGTGCTGGCGATATTTTTGGTAGTGATCAAGCTGGTTTTGTCGATTCAGTTGGAATTTCTTTATATATGAAATTAATTGAAGATGAACTAAAAAAAGCTAAAGGCGAATATGTTGAAGAAGAGGAAGAAGATAGCTCTAACTTAATTGAAGTTGCTACCCATATTAAAGATGAATATGTCTCTGATGAAGATGTTAAAATTGAAATTCATCAAAAAATTAATGAAATTGATTCTTTAGAAAAATTAAATGCTGTTAAGACAGAATTAGAAGACCGTTTTGGTAAGATTGATCAAGATATGGAAATCTATATGTATGAAGAATGGTTTACTAATTTATGTAAGATGTTAAATATAACAAAAGTTAATAAAACCGACAGATTTATTGAAATAACTTTACCTGAAGAATTATCTAAAAATATTAAAGGCGATAAATTAATATTTGAAACAATGAGTATTTCTAATAAATTTAATTTAAAATATTTACATAATAATATAATAATTACTTTATTTTATAAAGGATTACCAGAGCATTATATTTATTACCTAGTTAAATTATTAATAGCTATTAAAGATAACTAGTATTAATTTAACTTTTTCTTTTCTCTTTCGATATTTTTTATACTCTTAGTTGGTGTAGGTAAATCTTCAGGCATAGTTCCGCCTTGTTTGGCTATAAATACTCTTATATCTTTACCTATATTGTAATGAACATTATTTGCAGCATTTTCATTTGTTATATTATCTCTTTTTAATTTTGCCTCAGTTTGAACTATTCTAAATAGATTATCAGCAAGTTCTTCACTTCCCATATTATCAAGTATATCTTCCCGATATCTTAAGCCTTTTCTTTTGGCAATATCATCTGCAGTTTCACCATTATAAAGACCTTTATAACCATAATTATGAAATCTATCAAAGTTTTTTACACCAGCATTTTTGGCCGCTTGATTTAAAGAAAAATTGCTTTTCTTAGTTAAATTTCTTTTATAGATTCTTTTTTCATCTTCACTTAAATTGTTATATTCTTCATCTGTTAATTCCATTTTTCTCGTTTGAATTGCAAAATAAGTTTGACCTAGAGCGACAGTTTTAAATTTGGGATTAGCATTTTGTACTATTAAGTAGCAAGCATATCTACTTAGTTTGTAATCAATGATTTGTTTGGCTGAAACCCCTGTTTTTACTATTTTGGGGTAAACTCCAAAATTGGAATTTATGGCATTTCCGCTTTGATAACATGCAATTTGGGCTTTTTCGATAATAGTAGAAAATAATCGCCATTCTTTATAACCTAAAACTAATTGTAATTCCCTGGCAAGCCAAAATTCATTTCCTTTTTCATCCATATGTTTAATTTCTTCAAACACTTTCTCTTGATATTTCATTAATTCATTTTTCATATATATTTTTCTCCTTCTACTTATAATATTCGCCCTTTTTAGTGAATTTCCTTTTTTTTCAGTAAAATTTCTTAAAAAAATCTAGAAAATTTAAATATTTTGTATAATAATCAAAAAATATTTCACACTAAAAATTAGGAGTGTGTAGTGTATGTTAAAAAGTGGAATTACTAGAAGAATTGATGAACTAGGAAGAATTGTAGTTCCCAAAGAAATAAGGTATAATCTTGGTATTAGAGATGGTGAACCATTAGAAATTTATACGAACGATAATGCTATTATTATTAAAAAATATTCGCAAGTGGAAAATATTAAAGATTTAGGAGATATCCTTTGTAGTATTATAAGTGATACTTGTGATATTGATATAATGATTACAGACCGGGAAAAAATTATTGCAACCAGTACAAATTTAAAGGATTTAGTTAATATTAAATTAGAAGAAAAGCATAAAAAATTAATTGATAATCGGGAATCATATATTTCAAGTTCTCTAGAGGTTATCTATAATAAAAGTGTTTATTTGGTCGCAGTTCCCATAATAACCCAATCAGATTGTAGTGGTCTAGTAATCGTTATGACAAATAAAAAAAACGATGAAAATTTAAAATATGCTAAAATCGTCCAAAAATTATTAATTCAAAAGTTAGATATAAATTAGACATTCAATTTGTCTTTTTTATTTTAAATTGTCACTTGAATTAAATATTAACTTATGCTAAACTAAACCTAGTTAACGAAGAATTTGTTAAAAGATAATTATTAATACTACTATAAGAGAGTTAATGGTTGGTGTAAATTAATGGGTATGATAATTAGAGTATGGACAAAGGAGTTAAATTGCAGAAGTGCATTAAAACTATAAGCGTATGAATTTATTCATAAATAAAGGTGGTACCGCGGGTTAGCTCGTCCTTTTATTTATGAATTTTTTTATTGGAGGGATTTATGAAGGCAATAATTTTTGATTTAGATAATACTTTGATACCTTGGTTAGATGATTATATAGATAAGATAATTAATGGTATGGTAAAGTTTAATGTAAAAAAAGAAAATACCTATAAAATATATGAACTTGTTGATGTTTATGAAAGTTCACATACTAAATTAGATAAAAAAGAATTGTTAGAATTTATGAATGCTAAACTAGATATAAAATTAGATATTAATTTAATTGATGATTATATTGATTTAGTAAGTAGTTGTACTTATAAAGAAGATGGAGTAGAAGAAACACTAGATTATTTATCAAAAAAATATGATTTATATGTTATAACTAATTGGTTTACAGCATCCCAAACAAAAAGATTAGAAAAAGTTGGTTATGCTAAATATTTTAAACAAATAATTGGTGCTGATCAAAATTATTATAAACCCGATAAAAGAACCTTTGACATAATCTTAGAAAAATATAAACCAGAAGAATGTGTATCAGTTGGTGATTCCATTAAAAATGACATTGATTTACCTTTATCTTTAGGAATGCAAGCCATTTGGAAAGCAAATGAGTCTAGTACAAAATATAAAACAATAAAGAATATTTCTGATTTAAGGAATATATTATAGGGAGATAAAAAATGGAAAGATATTTTGAAAAAATAAGTTTTGAACAATTTAAAAAAGATATTAAAGATGATAAGAAATTATATGAGGAATATAAATTACCCGAAAGAAAAACCGAGAATAGTGCCGGTTATGATTTTCTAGCTATTGAAGATTTTGAATTAGCACCTGGCGAAATAAAAAAGATACCTACCGGTTATAAAGTAAAGATGCAACCTGATGAAGTATTATTTAATTTTGTTCGTAGTAGTATGGGATTTAAATATAATATTAGACTTACTAATCAAGTTGGCATAATTGACAGCGATTATTACAATAATCCCGATAATGAAGGACATATGTTTATATCTTTACAAAATGAGGGTGATAAAGTATTTAAGTGTCATAAAGGTGAAGGTTATGCGCAAGGCATATTTGTTAAATATTTAACTTGTGGTGAAGAAGTTAAGACGAAAAGAATTGGTGGAACAGGAAGCACCAATCAAGAAAGGAATGATAAAAATGAATAAAAAATTTTATATAACTACCCCAATATACTATCCAAGTGCGGAATTTCATATTGGTCATTGTTATACAACCATAATTGCCGATGCCATTGCTCGTTATAAAAGACTAGCGGGTTATGATGTTTTCTTTCAAACAGGAACTGATGAACATGGTTTAAAGATTGAAAATAAAGCCAAAGAAAAAGGAGTAACTCCTAAAGAATATATTGATGTTATTATCGATAATGCCAAAGATTTATGGCAAAAATTAAATATTTCTTATGATTATTTTATAAGAACAACAGATGAACATCATATGGAAAGAGTTCAAAAAATATTTGAAAAATTATATAATCAAGGCGATATTTATAAAGGAGAATATAAAGGACTTTATTGTGTACCTTGTGAATCTTTTTGGACGGAAAGTCAACTTGTTGATGGTAAATGTCCTGATTGTGGTAGAGAAGTTAATTTAGTTACCGAAGAAGCTTACTTTTTTAAATTAAGTAAGTATCAAAAAAGATTAGAAGAATTTTATGAAGAAAATCCTAATTTTATTGCGCCAGTTTCACGGAAAAATGAAATGTTAAATAATTTTATTCGCCCAGGTTTAGAAGATTTATGTGTATCTCGAACTAGTTTTAAATGGGGTATTCCCGTTACTTTCGATGAAAAACATGTTATTTATGTGTGGATTGATGCTTTAACTAACTATATTACTAGTTTAGGTTATCCCGATATTACACCAGAATTTGAGAAATATTGGCCCGCAGATTTACATTTAGTAGGAAAAGAAATAGTGAGATTTCATACCATTATTTGGCCAGCTTTATTAATGGCACTAAATTTACCTCTTCCAAAACAAGTCTTTGGTCATGGATGGCTTATAATTGATGGTGGTAAAATAAGTAAAAGTTTAGGCAATTATAAAGATCCGAGAGATTATATCAATACTTATGGAGTTGATGCCGTTCGTTACTTTGCTTTAAGAGAAGTTCCTTTTGGTAGTGATGGTACTTTTTCCGAGAGTGCTTTAATAACAAGAACTAATGCCGATTTGTGTAACATTTTAGGTAATCTTGTAAGTCGTACTATTCAAATGGGGATTAAGTATTTTGATGGTAATGTAAAAAATCCAAAAGTTTATGAAGATATTGATAATGATTTACTAGATAGTGTTAAAAATTTACGAGCTAAAGTGGATGGTAAAATTGATGAATTAAAAATTAATGAAGCTTTAGAAGAAATCTTTGACACTCTAAGGAAATGTAATAAATATATTGATGATACTACACCTTGGACTTTAGCCAAAGATGAAAATAGTTATCCAAGACTGGAAACAGTTATCTATAATTTACTTGAAGCTATAAGAGTATGTGCAACAATGTTACAAGCCTTTATACCAGAGACCGCTAATAAAATTTTTGATGGTCTAAAAATAGCAAATAATAATTTTGAAAATATTTATGATAATGTTGAAGAATATCATTTAGGCTTAGAAAAACCGGCTAATCTATTTGAAAGGATCAAAGAAAATTAATGTTTACGGATAGTCATTGTCACTTATATAAAGAATATTACGATGATATAGAAGAATTAATAAATAATGCTATTAAAAATTCAGTAACTAGATATATTAATAATGGTTGTGATCAAAAATCTAATCAAGAGGTTTTAGAACTTGTCAGTAAATATTCAAATATGTATGGGACTTTAGGAATACATCCGGAAAATGTTTTAGAATATACCGAAGAAGATTTGACCTTTATTAAAGATAATTTAAATAATTCAAAAATTATTGCTATTGGTGAAATTGGTTTAGATTATCATTACGGAAAAGAAGATAAAGATAAGCAAATAATACTTTTAGAAAGACAACTTGAAATTGCGGAAGAATACAATATGCCAGTTATTATTCATAGTCGGGATGCTACTTTAGATACGATAAATACTTTAAAAAAATTTAAAGTTACGGGTATTATTCATTCATTCTCTGGCAGTTTAGAAACGGCTCGGGAATATATTAAAATGGGTTATTTATTAGGTATTAATGGGGTAATTACTTTTAAGAATGCTAATATTAAAGATGTTATAAAAGAAATACCTCTAGATTATTTAGTATTAGAAACTGATAGTCCATATCTTACTCCGGAACCCTTTCGGGGTAAACAAAATAATCCCGCCCATATTTTAGATATTGCTAAGTTTGTGGCGGATTTAAAAAATATATCTTTAGATGAATTAAGTAAAATAACAAATAATAATCTAAAAAGAGTATTTAAAATTTAATGTTGAAAACTTTAGGGTTATCAACATTTTTTTATAAATAAAAGTTTTTGGTAACAAATGTTATCATTTTTTTGACAAACTATCTAAAATTAGGTATAATCTATTATAGAAATTAAGAAGGTGAATAATGAAAAGAATATTTAATTGGTTAGTTCGTTTTAGCATTATTATTCTTTTTGTTATGCTAGCAACTAGTTATGT
>CANQHT010000064.1 GCA_947623705.1 uncultured Bacilli bacterium | reverse complement strand
TGAAAGGATTTATAGTTCGATAAATTTAATTAAAATGTATCATTTATAATATTTTTCAATTTGGCGCTCACTGAGCGCCAAAATAAATTAGACATAGGTATAAGCAAATATTATTTAAAAAAATATAGACAATTTTATTACTTTATTTCAAAAAGTGCCGACACTGTCGGCCCAATTAATGTGGAGTCATTTTGTGTAATTATTGCCAATTAAAGATAAAAATGAACAAAAATTAAGGTAACAAATTAGAAAAAATATGAAAAAAAGTATGAACGTTCTAACCTATTCTATATGAAAAAATTTTATTTGGAATTTCCAATTGTCCACGCAATGCGTGGACAATTTACATATTTTATTTAAAAGTTTTAAAATTGTAGAAAAGTGTACATATTGTATACGCAATTATAAGATTAAAAAATGTGGCTCAGTGAGCCACAAATTCAAATTTAATATATTATCGTCAAAAACTGACAAATTTTTTAAATTTAATATGCTATAGTAACACCCTGAGGTGGGGTTTATGGCAACAAAAGCTAAAGATTACTATAGTGAAATAGTAAATTATATTGAAGATTTAGAAGTAAATAAAAGAGTTAGAGAATTAAAAGATAATTATGATACTTTGTTAACTTATTGGAATATAGGTAAATCAATAGTGGAAGCTCAAGGTGGAAAATCTAGAGCCAAGTATGGTGATGCTTTAATGAAAAATTGGGGCGAAAAATTATCAAAAATTTACGGAAAAGGTTATGATTCAAGTAAATTAAGAAGATTTAGACAATTTTACCTATTATTTCAAAAATGTGGCACAGTGTGCCACAAATTAAGTTGGTCACATTATAGATATTTATTACCCATCAAAAACGAAAACGAAAGAAACTATTATATTAATCAAGTAATACTTAATAATTTATCAGTAAGAGAACTTCGGAGTGAAATAAAAAATAAATCGTTTGAAAGATTATCATACACTGATAAAGAAAATATTAAATTAATAACTAATGAAAATAATAATAAATTAACTTTAAATGATATGTTAAAAGATCCAATTATTATAAATATACCAAATAAAGAAAATAAATTAGATGAAAAAGTTATTCATAAATATTTAATTCAAATGTTAGAAAATAAGTTTCTAGAGTTAGGTGTTGGTTTCACTCTGGCTGGTCATGAATACAAAATAAAATATAAAGATAGAGTATATAAAATAGATTTATTATTCTATAATGTTAAATTAAATTGTTATATTGTAATAGAGGTAAAAAATAGAGAAGTATTACCACAAGATATTGGACAGTTAGAATTTTATATGAATTGTATAGATATGCAAGTAAAAGAAAAATATAATAATAAGACTTTAGGAGTCTTAATAGTAAAAAAGAAAAATCAATATGTTATTGAATATATATCAAATAAAGAATTATTATACTTAACAACATTTATAATTAAATAAGTCAAAAAGTAGTCAACTTATTCCAATATCTTTATTTACAAAACAAAAATAGTCATTTATAATGATATGTAGAGGTGTAAATTTATGAAAATATTATCAGTAAATGCTGGTAGTTCATCATTAAAATTTAATTTAATTGAACTTCCAGAAGAAAAAGAATTAATTAGTGGTTATTTTGAAAAGATAGGACTAGAAGATAGTTTCTATAGTATCAAAATGAATGGCGAAAAGACTAAAAAGACCGCTAGTATTAAGGATCATGCTGAAGCAATTAAATATTTAATTGATGAATTAATTGGTAACAAAGTAATTGCTTCTTTAGAAGAAATTGATGGAGTTGGTCATCGTTTAGTTCACGGGGGAGACAAATATAACAAATCTGTTATTATTGATGATGACGTTATTAAGACTGTCTCTGAACTATCTAGTTTAGCGCCCCTTCATAATCCAGCGAATATTGTGGGAGTAAAAGCTTTTAGAGAAGCTATGCCTAATACGCCAATGGTTGGAGTTTTTGATACAGCCTTCCATCAAACTATGGAAGAAAAAGAATATCTATATCCTGTACCAATGGATTGGTATCGTAATTATGGGGTTCGTAAATATGGTTTCCATGGAACAAGTCATAAATATATTACGAAAAAAGTTCAAGAAATGTTAGGTAAAGAAAATGTTAATATCATTAGTTGCCATGTTGGAAGTGGTGGATCTTTATGTTGCATTAAAGATGGTAAAAGTATTGATACCACTATGGGCTTTAGTCCTAATGCTGGTATTATGATGGGTACTCGTTCTGGAGATATCGATTATTCAATGATTCCTTATTTAATGCAAAAAACGGATATGACTATTGCGGAGATTGATAATGCTTTAAATAAACAAAGTGGCTTACTGGCTATCAGTGGTAAATATTCTGACCATCGTGATATTGAAACCGGTATGGCAGAAGGCGATGAAGCAAGTATTTTAGCAAACGACATGTATGTTGATAAAATTGTTTCTTATATTGCTCGTTATTATGTTAAATTAGATGGTAAAGTTGATGCTTTAGTATTTACCGCCGGTTTAGGTGAAAATGCTCGGGAATTTAGAGAAGAAGTGGTAAATAAACTAGGTTCTTTAAGAATGTATATCGATAAAGAAGAAAATAATAAGATAGCTTCTTACTTAGATAAATCTGAAGGTAAAATTTCAAATGATGAAAGTGAAACCCCAATCTATGTTATTCCAACAAATGAAGAATTAATGATTGCTCTTGATACAATGGAACTAATTAGTTAGCGGGTGGTTAAAATAATAAACAAAAATTTATTAAACAAAATCTATAAGGAAATAAAAAAGTATGACAATATTGTAATTGCAAGACACATTGGACCAGATCCGGATGCCATTGCTAGTCAAATTGCCCTAAGAGATAGTATTAAATTAACATTCCCAGAAAAGAAAGTTTATGCTGTCGGGGCTGGTGTTTCCAAATTCAAGTCATATGGCACATTAGACCATCCCAATTATGCGAGTATTACTGATGCTTTATTAGTGGTTTTAGATGTTCCGAATATGAACCGGGTCGATATTGAAGAATTACAATATAAAAGTATTTTGAAAATAGATCATCATCCGAAAGAAGATATCATCGGTAATGTGGACTGGACAGATGAGACAAAATCTAGTACTAGTCAAATGGTTTGTGAATTAATATTAAATACTAAATTAAAACTAAATCAAAAAATAGCCGAAAATCTTTTCTTAGGTATTGTCTCAGATAGTGAAAGATTCTCTTTAAAAAATACCACTTATGAAACATTTGAAACTGTAAGTAATTTAATTAAAGTAAGTAATATTAACTTTCCAGAATTATATGATATTTTATACACGAGACCTTTTAATGAGCATAAGTTTATTGCATTTATTACCAATAATTTAGTAATAGATGAAAATAAATTTGCTTATATCAAAATAAGTGATGCTGATTTAAAAGAATTTAATGTTGATGCATCAACTCCATCTAATTTAATTAATGGTTATAATTTCATTGACGAAATATTAGTTTGGATGTTTGTAACAGAAGATGTTAAAAATAATCAATATAAAATAAGTATTCGCTCTCGGGGTCCAGTAATTAATACGATTGCAAATAATTATAATGGTGGAGGTCATAAATTTGCTTGTGGAGCAAGACTTACCGAAATGGAAGATGTTGATAACTTAATAAAAGACTTAAGCAAGGCTTGCTTAGAATATGAAAAAAATAAAGAGTTATAAATTAAAAAAAGGTAGTATTTATGAAATAACTTTAGAAACGGGAGAAAAGATTAATCTCTATGATGATGTTATTCTTAAATATGGCCTTTTATTATCTAAAGAAATAGATGATAAAGATTTTAAACAAATTTTAGAAGATAATAGTTATTTAGAAAGTTATCATATTGCCCTTAAATATCTAAGTTTTAAATTAAGAACGGAAAAAGAAATAATTAAAAGATTAAGTAAATATAGTAAACAAGCCATTAATTATACTTTAAATAGATTAAAAAATGAAGGTTACTTAAATGATGAGTTATACATTAAATCTTATATTAATGATGCCATTAATTTAAAAGTCGTAGGACCAAATAAAATATTGTATGAGTTAAAAAAATTAGGTTTTAAAGAAAACGCTATTCATAATTATTTAGATACTTTTGCAAGTGATGTATGGCTAGATAAAATTAACAAAGTAACACTTAAAAAAATAAATAGTAATCATAATTTATCCGGTCTTTTATTAAAGCAAAAGATAATGCAAGAATTATTAACCAGAGGTTTTTTTAAAGAAGATATAATGAGTGTTTTAGATAATTATGAATTTCCAGATAATAAAGCTGTTTATGAAAAAGAATATACTAAATTAAAAAATAAATTAAGTAAAAAATATAGTGGGGAAGAGTTAGAATACCAAATAAATATGCATTTATTAAAAAAAGGGTTTAAAAAAGGAGGGTTATGATATGCAATTTAAATATATTGATGAAAATTTAAATATAATTATACAAAATCCCGATAGTGTTTTGTATATACGTCCCTATGATATAGGACACAAGCAAGCGTTATTTGCTGTAGTTAAAAAAGAACCAGGAGTTTATAAAAAAATACAAATTACTGAAGAACAATCTAAACTAGATTTTCCTTTTGAACCTATATATTGGTTTTATAATGGTCCAGGATATGTATTGTTAAAAAGTTTTATGGTTTTTTATAATAAACTTGCTTTTAATATAAATAATTTAGAGGGTTTTGAAACTAAAGAGTTGGAAAATAAAATTTATAATGTTGGTATATTTGCAACATTTAATGATGGTTCAAAATCTTTTGTTATACGCGAAAAAGCCAAAAAATTTGAAAAACAAGGGGGAATACAATCATATATAGATTTATTAAAACGATATAAAGAATATAATCCCCAATATGATACTTATGAATTAATAGAATCTTATAGTGTTGATGAAGATACCTTTATAATACCTGCACTTCAAGAAAAAGTTGCAGAACAGAGAGAAGTTAGAAAACTAACAAGAGATAATAAATAATAGAACAAAATAGGACATAAAAAAATTGATTAGCAATTAAGTTAATCAATTTTATTTTGTTTTAATTAGCACTTTCAGTAGTACTACTATTGGCTAAATTATTTAAGTAAATACCATATTGACGATCTAGAGTTGAATCAACAATATTCATATTATAAAGTTCGCGATAATATTTCATAGAGTTTAGAGAGATATCTTTGTCACTACTCATTTTTTCATTGGCTAAAGTTTCAATTATTTCATCTTTCATATCTTCTAGTTTAGCTTTATCTTTAGAAGCATTACGATATATGACATGATAACCAAGTTCGGTAGTAATAACTTTTTTACTATATTCGCCATTCTTTAATTTATATAAGGCATCTAATAATTCATCATAATTACTATCTAAATCACTATAATTAATATAACCCATATTACCATCTTTATCTTTAGTGCTTTCATCTTCAGAATATTCTTTAACTAATTTTTTAAAAGTATCTAATTTATTTTTATCTTCACTTTCATTTAGTTTTTTAATAACTTCTTCAGCTTTTTTCTTGGCAGCACTTTCAGCTTCTTTCTTTTCATCGGAAGTCATACTATCTTTAACTTCAGGGGTAATTAAGATTTGATATACTTCAACATCTTCTTTAGCATCTTTGTCATAGTATTCTTTAATTTCTTTATCAGTTACTTGACTTTTAGCATATTCTTCAACAGCATGAGATTGCATAAAACTCATATAAAGATAATTTTCATAAGCCTCTCTATCAGTATAACCTGTTTGATTTCTTAATTCATTTAAGAATTCTTGTTCTCCTCCTAAACTTTCAACTTGAGCATCAACAAAATTTTTAGCATTTTCTTTCGCTTCATCAACATAATCCGCAAATTCTTTTTCTAAAATATAAGTATCTACTAATTTAATGGTAGCATCTAGACCAAAACTATTTTTTAATTCTTCAAATAGTTCTTCCGCACTAATCATATGTTCTTCATCACCTTTTTTGAAGGTAACAACTGCTTCCTCTCCATTTTTAAGTGTTGGTATTTTTCCGCATCCGCCTAATAATAAAAGACAGACTAAACTCAATAATATTCCTTTTTTCATATTTTCCTCCCATAAAAGTATTATAACACAGGTATTAAGCCAATTACAATGAAATTAAGCACTCACACTTCAAAATATTAACCATAAATTATAAATGAATAGACATAAAGGAGGAGTGAATTATGAATTGTGGAAATAATGGAATCGGCGCTGCTATTATTTTAGTATTATTTATTTTACTTATCATAATCGTAGGAGCATATATTTAATTTATTATTAAGGAGGTATAAATTTATGGCTTGTTCAAAATGTAGCAGTGGCGGACAATCAAATCCTTGCCAAGGCAATAATAATAATGCTTACAACTACTTTTTTATAGTTTTAATATTATATATATTACTAGCTATAATTATTGGTGGAAGTTTATTATATTAAGAAGCATAACATTTGCTTCTTTTTAATTGTGTCAATAATTGTCAAAATTTGAGAAAATCTCTTGATTCTTGCAAAAATCACTTGATTTTCGGGGGGGGTAATATATACTAATCTTATAGTATAAAGTGT
>CANQHT010000063.1 GCA_947623705.1 uncultured Bacilli bacterium | reverse complement strand
CTTTGAAATTGTCTTAAATAATTGTTAAAATAAAACTATAAAGGAAGAAGAAAATGTATTATAAAAATTATTTATCTGTACTAGGTAATCTTATATTAGTAAGTGATGGTACTCATTTATGTGGTTTATATATAGAAGGACAAAAGTATTTTCTAAAAGATGAATTAATTTTAAATAATGATTTAGAAATATTTAAAGAAGTTGAAGAATGGTTAAATAAATATTTTGTAGGTCAAAATCCTTCTATAGATAATTTAAAAATAAAATTAACGGGAACTAAGTTTCAATTATTAGTGTGGGACATTTTAAAAACGATTCCTTATGGTAAGACAACTACTTATAGTAATATAGGAAATATTGTTAAAGAAAAATTACATAAAGAATATATGAGTAGTCAAGCCATTGGTAATGCCGTATCGCATAATCCCATATCGATAATTATTCCTTGTCATAGGGTAGTTGGTAAAAATGGCTCTCTAGTTGGTTATGCTGGTGGCTTAAATAATAAAATTAAATTATTAGAATTAGAGAAAAAATTTTGAAAAAGTGTTGACTGGGGGGGGTAATATTTTATAATAAAATCATAGGATAGAAGGTATGTCTTATGAGATTAAATAGTAAAAAAATATTGGTAACATTTTTACTTGTGATTGAATTAATATTGGTAAATTTAACATACCAATCTTTTTTGCATAAAGAAATAAATAAAGAAGAAAAAACAGTTGAAAAGAAACAATTTGCGATGTTTATAAAAGAAGATAATGAATATGTTGAATATAAAGGAGATAGTTTATTTCCTGAAGGATATTTCATAAATAACGATTTAAGTAAGTGTGTCGATGAAAATGATAATGTAGTAGATAATGCTATAAGTAGTATGGGTAGTAGTGTAACCATAACTAGTAGCAAAACAATTTATTGTACCCTATATTTTGATAAGAATGAGACATTAGAGTATTTAAGGAGTAAAGATTCAATAAATGCTTTAAGTAAAAATATAGTTGGAGATATGTACCGCTATCAAGGAATATATTCCGATGATATAAGAAATTATATATGTTTAGATAATTGTTGTAAGACTGAAGAATGTGAAGCAGATGATAATGATGATATGTATCGAATTATTGGTATAAATGAAAATGGAGAATTAAAAGTTATAAAGAAAACGGCCTTAACTGAAGCAATGCAATGGCATACAGTATTAGAATCCGACACTGAGTGGCCTGATAGTGATTTATTTCATAGACTAAATGATAGTGAAGAAGGAACATATAAAGATAATTCTTTTTATAGTACATTAAATCAAAACTTAAAAAATATAATTGTTGCAAAAGATTGGTTATATGGAGATTATTATCCAATTCCTACATATGATGGTAATAATTTATATAGTGTTGAAACCGGAATTTTAGATGTTATACATTATATAAAAGAAAATGATAATAAGGTAATGAAAACATATAAATGGAACAAGTCAATAAATGCATATTTAGGACTAATGCATATGTATGATTATTTATATGCCTATAAAACAAACGATTTAGATGCCGGAAAACCTGGAAGTAATGTTAATGCAGTAAATAGTTGGATACATATATCGCATAATGAAGTAGATTATCCTTTAAATAGTCAAAGTAATCGTTTAGGCTCAGAATGGCTAATTACAAGATTTGGTTATAATGAAACAACAAATAATAATAATATATATTCTAGAGCTATTAGTTTAAATGGGACACTTGGAATTGATTGGATTACTTATAGAGAAATTGTTAGACCTGTCTTTTATCTTTCAAGTGACATTGAATTAAATGGAGAAGGTTCTCTTACAAATCCATTCACCATTAAAAATTTAGATATTTATTAACAATAAGGAATGTTAGAAAATATTTGACATTCCTTTTTAAAAATTATTTACTTAACATATTAAAGTGTGCTATACTAAGTTTATCGAAAAAGAAATGGGGTAAAATATTGGAACACTATTTTACTAATAATCAAAATTTAAAAAGTGAGATCCGGAGTATAAATTTTTCTTTTGATGCATATAATTTTATGTTTAAGAGTGATAATGGAGTTTTTTCCAAAAATAAAATAGATTATGCTAGTTTATTTTTAGTTAAAACTTTTTTTGCAAATAAAGAAAAAGATTATGATCGTATTTTAGATATTGGGTGTGGTTATGGTTTTATTGGGATTACTTTAAGTAAAGTTTTAAATAAACATGTTGATATGTATGATATAAATAAAAGAGCGGTGCATTTATGTAAGATGAATATTAAAGAAAATGGGGTAGATGCAACGGCAGAAGAAAGTAATATCTACGGGAATGTCGAAGGTAAATATGATTTAATTATTACTAATCCACCAATTAGAGCGGGAAAAGACACCTTAATGGAATTTTTAACTGGTGGTTTAGCAAGATTAAATAAAGATGGGGAATTATGGTTTGTTATATCCAAAAATCAAGGTGCAAAAAGTGTGCAAAAGGAAGTCGAAAAAATAGGTACAATTGTAAAAGTTGATCAAAGTAAAGGATTTTATGTATTTTGTGCAAAAAATTAGTTGACTTTTACGTAAATAACTGATAAAATTTTAAATTGGTTACGTATTTATTGTTTTCGAAAAATTAATCTATGTATAGGGGTGATATCGTGGCTTATAAGACCTTAAAATTTGGTGACTATCGCGAAAGAAGAAGCTTTGCAAAATCAAAAAATACGCTAGAACTTGCTGATTTACTAGAAATTCAAAAGAAAAGTTATCAAGACTTCTTAGAAGTAGGAATTAAAGAAGTTTTTGATGATTTATTTCCTGTGGAATCATTTACAGGTAATATTTCTTTAGAATTTGGAGATTATTCTTTTGAAACTCCAAGATATTCTGTAAAAGAAGCAAAAGAAAGAATGGTAAACTATGCGGCTCCATTAAAAGTGGAAGCAAGAGTTTTCATTCATGAAACAGGGGAAGTAAAAGAACAAGAAATATTCCTAGGGGATATGCCATTAATGACCGAAGCCGGAACATTTATTATTAATGGTGCCGAAAGAGTTATTGTTTCCCAACTTGTTCGTAGTCCATCTATTTATTTTAAAAAGGAAATTGATAAAAATGGACGCCATATTATTTCCGGTGAAGTAATACCTAATAAAGGTACTTGGTTAGAATTTGAAACTGATGCGAAAAATGTAGTTTATGTTAGAATTGATAGAACTAGAAAAGTACCAGTTACAACATTCTTAAGAGCAATTGGTTTATCTAGTGATGAAGATATCATTAGTGTTTTTGGTGAGAATGAATATTTAGAAAATACTATTCAAAAAGATAGTACTAAAAATACTGATGAAGCCTTAATTGAAATTTATGAAAAATTAAGACCAGGAGAACCTGCTACTCTAGATAGTGCTAAAAACCAATTAATAACGAGATTCTTTGATAGATTCCGTTATGATTTAGCTAAAGTAGGTCGATACAAATTTAATAAGAAATTAAATGTTTGTGAAAGATTACTTGGTTGTACTTTAGCGGAAAATATTAAAGTAGATGGTAAAGTTGTTTTTGAAAAAGGTACTTTAATTGATAAAAAAGTTTTAGCTGAATTAAAAGAGATTTTCAAAAATGGTTATAATTTAAAAGAAACTATTACTAATATGGAACTTGATGATTATAATAAGATTCAAACTGTTTTAGTATATGATAAAGAAGATAAAAAGAAAACGATTAAGATTATTGGTGTTGATACCAGTGTTGATGAAAAGAGACTTACTATTCCTGATATTTATGGGGCAGTATCATATTATTTAAATTTACATGATAATATTGGTAATACTGATGAAATAGATAACTTAGGTAACAGAAGAGTAAGACAAGTTGGCGAACTTATTCAAAACCAATTTAGAACTGGTGTTGCCAGAATGGAAAGAGTAATCAGAGAAAGAATGACTACTCAAGAAGTGGAAAATATTACACCAAAAACATTAATTAATATAAGACCAGTTACGGCCGCTTTAAAAGAATTCTTTGGTTCATCTCAATTATCTAAATTCATGGACCAAATTAATCCAATTGCGGAACTTACTGATAAAAGACGTTTATCAAGTTTAGGGCCAGGAGGACTTTCAAGAGAACGTGCTGGTATGGAAGTACGTGACGTTAACTCTAGTCACTACGGGAGAATTTGTCCGATAGAGTCTCCAGAAGGTCAAAATATCGGGTTAATTACCTCTTTAGCAGGATATGCCAAGATAAATGAATATGGTTTCATAATGACCCCATATCGAAAAGTAGAAGATGGTAAAGTTATTGATGAAATTACTTATTTAACTGCAGATGAAGAACAAGATTTATATATCAGTCAAGCAACAGTTAAATTAGATGATAATAATAAAATTAAAGATGAAGAAATTCTAGTTCGTCATAATGGCGATAACGTTATGGTAAAACGTGAACTAGTTGATTATGTTGATGTTGCACCTAGTCAAGTTGTATCTATTACAACAAGTTGTATTCCATTCTTGGAATTCGATGATGCCAATCGTACATTAATGGGTTCAAACATGCAAAGACAAGCAGTGCCACTTTTAACAAGTGAAGCACCAATTGTTGGTACGGGTGTTGAATGGATAGCGGCTCGTGATTCCGGTTCAACAGTAGTTTGTAAAGCTGATGGTGTAGTTACTTATGCCGATAGTTTAAAAATTGTTGTTAAAGTAAAACAAGGCGAAGATACTTATCATTTAGCGAACTTTGAAAGAAGTAATGCATCCAGTGCCATTAATCATCATCCTTTAGTTAAAAAAGGTGATAAAGTTCATAAAGGACAAGTTATTGCGGATGGCCCATCTACTGAAGGTGGCGAACTTGCCTTAGGTAAAAATATGACAGTTGCTTTCATGACTTATAATGGTTATAACTATGAAGATGCGGTAATATTAAATGAAAGATTAGTTAAAGATGATGTTTATACATCTCTACATATTGATCACTATGATATCGAATGTCGGGATACGAAATTAGGTCCTGAAGAAATTACTCGTGATATTCCAAATGTAGGGGAAGATGCTCGGAAAAACTTAGATGCTGATGGTATTATTAAAATTGGTACCGAAGTTAAAGAAGGCGATATCTTAGTTGGTAAAGTTACTCCAAAAGGTGTTCAAGAACTTACAAGTGAAGAAAAATTATTACATGCAATATTTGGAGAAAAAACAAGAGAAGTAAGAGATACATCTCTAAGAGTTGAACACGGTGCTGGTGGTGTTGTTCATGATGTTAAGATTTATACCAAAGAAAATAGTGATGAACTAGCTGCTGGAGTTTCTAAAGTAATTAGAGTATATATTATTCAAAAAAGAAAAATTCAAATTGGGGATAAAATGTCAGGTCGTCATGGTAACAAAGGTGTAATTTCTCTAGTTTTACCTGAAGAAGATATGCCATACTTACCAGATGGAAGACCAGTTGATGTTATGCTTAACCCATTAGGTGTTCCATCTCGTATGAATATCGGTCAAATCTTAGAATTACACTTAGGTATGGCTGGTAAAAAATTAGGTGTGCATTATGCAACTCCAGTATTTGATAGTGCTTCTTGGGAAGATATTCAAGAAGAAATGAAAGAAGCGGGAATGGATCCTGATGGTAAGACTGTTCTATATAATGGTCGTACTGGTGAACCATTTGATCAAAGAATTTCTGTTGGAGTTATGTATATGGTTAAATTACACCATATGGTTGATGATAAATTACATGCTAGAGCAACTGGACCTTACTCACTAGTTACACAACAACCTTTAGGAGGTAAAGCGCAATTTGGTGGTCAAAGATTCGGAGAAATGGAAGTTTGGGCTCTATATGCTTATGGTGCAGCGCATGTTCTTCAAGAAATCTTAACTGTTAAAGCCGATGATATTGTGGGTCGGGTTAAAGTTTATGAAGCCTTAGTTAAAGGTAAACTTGTAAATCAAGCCGGTGTACCAGAATCATTTAGAGTATTAGTTAAAGAATTCCAAGCTTTAGGTTTAGATGTTCAAGTAATTGATAATGATGATAATGTTATTGACTTTAAAGATATTGAAGAAGAGGAAGATGGCGATGAACCATTCAGAATCGAAGAAATAGAACTTCCAAATACGGATGATGAAAATCCAGCACCATTTGAAGAAGCACCTGAAGAGGATGAATATAATGAAGATAATGAAGAAGAGGAAGAAGAAGATGTACCTCTAGATGATTTAGAATTTCCAGAAGACTTAGATGAAGATATTGAGGTGGAATAATGATAGATGTTAGTAAATTTAAAGGAATAAAAGTTAGTATCGCATCACCTGAAAAGATTCGTAGTTGGTCTTATGGTGAAGTTAAAAAACCAGAAACAATAAACTATCGGACATTAAAACCTGAAAGAGATGGTTTATTCTGTGAAAAAATCTTCGGACCAACTAAGGATTATGAATGTTCTTGTGGTAAATATAAAAGATTAAGATATAAAAATGTTGTTTGTGATCGTTGTGGAGTAGAAGTTACAAGATCTAAAGTAAGAAGAGAAAGAATGGGTCATATTGAACTTGCTGCTCCTTGCTCTCACATTTGGTTCTTTAAAGGTGTTCCTTCTAAAATGGGCTTAATTCTTGATATGAGTCCAAGAGATTTAGAGGAAGTACTATATTTTGTTAGTTATGTTGT
>CANQHT010000062.1 GCA_947623705.1 uncultured Bacilli bacterium | reverse complement strand
GTGATCATTAGGGTTCATAACACTACCACGGTTAGTAGGTCTTATACCCATATGTCTTTTTCTTCCAGCTTTTCCTAAATTAACTAAGTTAGCATCTTCATTACCAACAACACCAATTGTAGCAATACAAGTACCTAATACTTTTCTAGTTTCTCCTGATTGTAAACGAATGATTACATATTTACCATCACGACCTAATATTTGGGCACTAGATCCAGCAGCCCGACATATTTGGGCACCTTTACCTGGTTTTAATTCAATACAATGTATCATTGTACCAACAGGAATATTTTGAAGTGGTAAAGAATTACCTACTTTAATATCGGCATTTTCACCATTTTCAATAATCATATTAACTTTTAATCCGTTAGGTGCGATTATATATCTTTTTTCACCATCACGATAATTAATTAATGCGATATTAGCATTACGGTTTGGATCGTATTCAATTGTTGCAACCCGACCAGTAACACCAACTTTATCTCTTTTGTAATCAATAACCCGGTATTTTTTAGTATTTCCACCACCAATATGGCGAACAGTCATTTTACCTTGGTTATTACGACCACCAGTTTTTTTAACTTTAACCACTAAAGATTTAGTCGGATTATTATAGATGGTCAATTCTTCATTTTGAAGTGTACTCATTCCTCTTCGACCATTAGTAGTTGGTCTATAATGTTTTATTGCCATAAAATTACCTCCTATAAATCTATGGTAGAGCCATCTTGAAGAGTAACTATTGCTTTTTTGTAAGTCTTAGTTGTTCCGGTATATCTTCCCACTCTACGCTTTTTAGCTTTTGTATTTAAAGTATTAACACTTTTAACATTTACTTTAAATGCTTCTTCTACAGCCTTTTTAATTTCATCTTTAGTAGCGCTTTTTGCTACTTTGAATGTATAAACATTATTTTGTCTTAAAGCCATAGATTTTTCAGTTATAACTGGCGAATAAATAATATCACTATAATGTTTCATTATTTAAGAGCCTCCTCTATTACATTAATTGCTTCTTCTTCAACTACTAAATTATCAGCATTTAAAATATCATAGCAATTAACTTCTTGAGCCATAAGAACTAGAACATTTCCTAAATTTCTTGTAGCCATATATAAATTTTCATTTTCGTTACTTGTAACGAATAGTGTTTTACCACTTAATTTTAATGTTTCTAATATATTTGTTGCTTCTTTAGTCTTAAGAGTTTTTAAATCTAATTTATCCACTACTATTAAGGCTTTTTCTTTTGCTTTATAAGTTAAAGCAGTTTTTAAAGCTAGGCTTCTTTCCTTACGATTAATTTTAAATCCATAATCACGAGGGTTTACTCCTAAAGGAATTCCACCACCACGCCATTGTGTAGCTCGAATACTACCTTGACGAGCTCGACCAGTACCTTTTTGTTTCCAAGGTTTTCTGCCGCCACCAGAAACTTCTGATCTATTCTTGGTCTTTCTTGTTCCTTGACGCATACTATCTAGTTGTAAACGAATCATTTTCTTTAATGCATCATCATTAACATCAATATTCCAAATTTTACTATCTAAAGTGATATCTTTAACAGTTTCACCTTTAATATTTTTAACACTTAATTTTGTCATTAGTATTTTCCTCCTTTATAAAGCCTAATTGGCTTCCTCCGGATTTTCTTCTTTAGTTTCTTCTCCTACTTCGGTATTTTCTACTTCTGTAGTTTCTTCTGTTTCAGTAGTTTCAACATTTTCTTCTACTGGAGTATTTTCTTCCACTACTGCATCAACAACAGTTTCTTCTTCATAAGTTAAGATTTCTTTTGGAGAAGCCTTTCTAGAATTTTTAATTGCAGTCTTAATATAAACTAAAGAATTTTTAGCACCTGGAATATTGCCACTTACTAGAATGTAATTATCAGTTGTATTAACTTCAATTATTTCTAGATTTTGAATAGTTACTGTTTCTACTCCCATATGTCCTGGAAGTTTTTTACCCTTTAATACTCTTTTTGGAAGCATTGTACCAAGTGAACCAGGTCCTCTATGATAATGTGAACCATGTCCCATAGGTCCTCTTGATTGATTGTGTCTTTTAATAACACCTTGCATTCCTTTACCTTTTGAAGTACCAGTTACATCAACAACTTCACCTACTTCAAAAATATCTACTCCAATTTTATCTCCGACATTATAAGTGCCTTCGGCGTTTTTAACCTCTTTTAAGAAGCGCTTAGGAGTAGTGTTTGCTTTTTTAGCATGGCCAATTTCAGCTTTATTGGCACGATTTTCTTTCTTTTCAAATACGCCTAATTGAATAGCATTATAACCATCTTTTTCTAAAGATTTAACTTGCATTACGACATTTGGTTCACAAGCAACAACAGTTACAGGAATTAATTTGCCATCTTTAGTAAAGACTTCTGTCATTCCAACTTTGCGTCCTAAGATTCCTTTCATTTTTCTTTCCTTCCTTTACTATAATTTAATTTCGATGTCAACGCCACTTGGTAAATCTAAATGTGTTAAAGCATCAATTGTTTCCTTACTAGGATTTTTAATATCAACAAGTCTTTTGTGAGTTCTTCTTTCGAATTGTTCACGAGAGTCCTTGTAATTGTGAACGGCTCTAAGTACAGTAAACTTCTCAATTTCTGTTGGAAGAGGTACTGGACCAGAAACTTCACCACCTGTTCTTTTTACAGTTTCGACAATTTTACTAGCGGCCATATCTAATAAACGATGGTCATAGGCTTTCAAATTGATTCTAACTTTTTGATTTGACATTTACATGTCCTCCTTTCGTCTATATCTAGTATAGACTTGCTCCACCCGAATTACCTGATAGGCTATAAAGATATTTACCAACTCTTCCTAGCGTGTCAGCAACCTCGCGCATCATCGCAGTCATACGACTATGATTATAACACAATAATTATATGCTTGACAAGTGTAAATTTGCTATTTTTGACAAATTTTGTAAAGAAAAAGATACTAAGGTAATTTTAGTATCTCGGAGTTTTTAGTTTTTTCCTTCTTCTTCCATAAGTTTACGCACTTTAAGTGTTCCATTACTTGGTTTCTTTTGCCTTCTTAATATAGCATCAGGATTTTTTAATTGATGATCAATTTTAGAAATTGTATTTTGAAAGTATGAATTAAATGTGGCCCTTAATGGTTCTCTTTCCCATAGTTTTAATATATATTGTTCTTCTGGAATTAAAGTTTCAATTACTTTATCCACTCTTTCTTTGGAATAGCCTGCAAAATAATCATAAATAGTTTTTTTAGCTCTTCTGGCCATATACATTTCTTTTTCCATTCTTTCCTTTTCTTCAAGAGTTAGAGGTTTTTGTACACCATTGGCTATAGCTTTCTTTTCTGATAGTTTTCTTTTTTTATATAAACTTCTGGCTAGATAATCTTCTGCAGTTTCCCGCCAGTAAGCTTCTCTTTTAGCTTGCAAAGTTTCTTTGCACTTTTCAGGATTATCCATATAAACCGCTAATTTATCAGTATCTTTATTTTTAATAATTTTATCTAATACTTTTACTTCAAGTTGTCTAATTCTCTCTCTTGTAAGATTATATTTTTCTCCCACTTCTTCTAGCGTTAGTCTTTCATTACCAAACAAACCAAAGCGGGCAATTATAATATTCATTTCCCGTTCATTTAAATTACAAGTTTGAATTAATTTTTGAACATCTTCTTTTAAACTTTCATGCATATAACTATCTTCTAAATCTACATCACTAGATATAAAATCTCCTAGTTCGGCATTTCTTTTACTTTCATCATTAACAATAGTATTTAAACTAACTGCTGAATTCAAATTTAAAAGCATATTTACTTTTGTAACTGGTAAACCTATCTCTTGCGCAATTTCTTCTATTTTAGGTTCACGCCCCAATAAATTTAAAAGATCTGTTTGGACTTTGAGAATTCTAGATAGTGTATTATGTTTATTATAGGCAATTCTGACAGTCCGACTTTTTGAGGCAATGGCTCTTTTCATAAAATGCTCGATCCAATAAGTGGCATAGGTCGAAAATTTATAACCTTTTGTATAATCAAATCTATCTACGGCTGTCATAAGACCAATATTACCTTCTTGAATTAAATCTAAAATATCTAAAGCACAATTAGGAAACTTTTTAGCCCGACTAACAACTAATTTTAAATTACAATTAACAAGATAATTAAAAAGTGCTGTATCCCCATTACGAAGGCGCATAAATAAAACTTTTTCTTCTTCATTATTTAAAAGAGGATAAATACTTATATCTTTAAGATATTGCGCTACACTATCTATACTTACGGAATCATCTAACTCTGTAATATTATCTAAAGTATTTTGATTAGAATAAATTTCAATATTATTAATCATACAATAAGTTAAAATTACTTGAATTATAAAATCATTATTATATATATTTTCTAAAGGAAAATTTACAAATACAGAATATTTTGTATCAACAATTATTTTGATTAAATTATTAAAATCAATATTGTTACTAATTAAATTAATTAAAATATCTAGATTAGGTTCATAAGAATATTGCAATAAAAATTTATTTAACTTTTTTAAAAAATCGATAGCATTTTCATAATTAAGAGTAGAATTAATATTTTTACTTATATAATTATTTAAAATATTAAAAGCTTTTTCTTCATCATTTAATTGCTTTTTTATTTCTAAACGAATAGCACTTTCTAATTTCTTTTTAAAACATTTATCAAAACTACCCATACTTTCTTGATATTCTTTTTTGGCTAAAACAATAACATTTATTATTAAATCTTTATCAATAGTTATAAAATCATATTTTAATATTGTATTAGTTATTAAAGGTATTAAATTATTATATAATTCTGAATTACTAAGTTGTTTAATATTTTTTAACATAATAATTTCACCTACCTTTTGTGTGTTTAATATTGTAAAACTTTAAAAAACTATTTGTCAAGAATTTTAACCATAGAAAAACTACACTTTTTATCGTGTAGTCTTATCTTACATACCAGTCATATCGATTTGTAAATTAGAAATATCTTGAATTAATTTTAATAAATTTTGATTATTTTGTAATTTTTCCATCATACTATTATAATCATTTTCAGTCATATCTTCTAATTTAATGTAATTTGCAGTACTAAATTCTGTAACTTTATTAATATCTTTTTCTTTATATGTAGCATTTAATGTTAAATCTACATCTGCTTCTGGTACATTTATTCTTAATTTTAAAGTTCCTGCACCATCATTATCTGAAAGTACTAATTCAATAGTGCCTTCTTCTACTTCGGCACCTAATGTAATATCTGTACTATTACCTTGTTTAGTTATTTTGAAATTTAATGTTGTACCTTCATATTCAAGTTTTAATTCCATATTATTTTCCGTATTAGTAAATGTACCAACTTTAGTATTAGAAACTAAAATATCAAAGGTATCTGTGGCACTTTTATTTAACGCTAAAGTTTCATCAACACCAGCACCACTTATTTTAATATTAGCCATTTCTAATTTATCATTCTTTTTATTAACATAAATATTGCTTTCTAAAGTTCTGTCATCTTTTTCAATACTTGACTTAGCATCAGTTAAATTATTTTTTAATTCACTAACATCTAACTCAGCAACATTAGCTAAAGCTTTTAATAAGGCTTCATCATTTATCATACCATCCATTAAAGCATTTTCAATATCATATATTTGATCACTATTTAATTTTAAAGTATGATTATAAACAGCTACTTCACTTCCTAAAACCGTAATTTTTTCTTCAGTCTTAGTAAAATATTCTTCTTTTAGGCTACTCTTTATTATTTTAGCCATTTCAGTAATAATAGTATCATAATCTGTAGTATCAGTTACATTCCATATTTCACTTAAGGCATCATCTTCATATAATTTAATTGGTCGATTATATAAATCTTTAACATTACCATAAATACTATTATTATTTACGAGTAATTCACCTTTTAATAAATTACCATTATTATATTTAGCATCAACACTAGCATAAACTTTTTTATCTTTGACACTTGTTTCGGCACTAACTGTTAATTTTAATTTATTTAAGATACTTGCTAAAGCTTTCATATCACTATCATTAGTTTTTAAATTTAAAGACAATTCCATTTCACTACCTAAAACGTCTTTAATTTCTTTATTAACTGTACCAACATTTTCTTTTAAAGCATCAGCAAATTCATCAATAGTTTTATAATAAATGTTTTGGGTTTTATGACCATTAAAATAGAAGAATACACTTATACCAATTAAAAATACGATTATGACTCCCAAACCAATTAATAATGGCGTTTTACTTTTCTTTTCTTGCATAACTGAACTATTATCAAAACCTCCCATTACATTATTAGGATTTGTTCCTATTGGATTGTTAATATTTCCTTGAGTAGCCATAGTTGGATTATTTACACCAACATTACCTGGATTTGCTACTACTGAATTAGCAATATTTTCTTGAGTTGGATTAGTTGGATTATTAACACCTCCTGTAACATTATTGGGATTTGTTCCTATCGAATTATCGATATTTTCTTGAGTTATCCTAGATGGATCATTATTGAATTCTTGATTCAACTTCCACACTTCCTTATCTTATAAATAATATACCATAAAAATGATTAATATACTAGTAAAAAACTTACCATTGCCAGGATAAACGCATGAGTTAATAAAACTTATGTGTTTTTCATTTGCTTTAAGGCATTAACATCTAATAATTTAAAT
>CANQHT010000061.1 GCA_947623705.1 uncultured Bacilli bacterium | reverse complement strand
AAATACATTTTAATATCTCTAATATTATCTAACATTAAAGTATAAGGAAATGAACTTTTAGTTATATAATCCACATATTTTTTTAAAATATCACTATCCCCTACATAAGAAATATATTCTTTAAATGATAAAGGTAACATTTTTATTTCGACATATCTACCTGATAATAAAGTCGCAAGTTCTCCTGATAATATTTTAGAATTAGAACCAGTTATATATAAATCAACATTCTTTTTAATATATAAACTATCACAAGCCTTTTGAAAATCTTTAACTTTTTGAACTTCATCTAAAAAGACATAATTTTGCATATTTTTATTTAATTTTTTGGAAACATAATTATATAAATCATTATCATCTATTATTTCATTATAATCATGATCTTCTAAATTGATATGAATTATTTGTTTTTCCTTTACCCCATTATTTAATAAATAATCAATATATAACTCAAATAAAGTGGATTTACCACATCTTCTTATTCCAGTTACTATTTTAATTAAATCTTTATCTTTAAAATTAATTAAAGTTTGTAAATATTCTGGTCTTTCTATCATAAATTATCACCTTCATATTAATTTTAACATCAATTTTATAATATGTCAATTTTGTAAATTACATTTTACAAAATTAGTGTATATATTGTTTTTGTAAATTATATTTTACAAAAAATAAAATCTGAAATTTATTAAAAAAATTGAAATTCTATGTTTACTAGCTAAAATTTTTATGCTATATTTTGAATATAAAAGAAATAATTTAATAGGTAACAAATCAGAACAACTGGATTTAAGATGGTTTAAGAATGAGTTTTAATATCAAAGTTTTAATGACTCTATTATAATTCTTAACTATTATTAAAGAAAGGTTGTGATGAAAATGTGTAAATTAGGAGATATTATAGTAGTAAACAATTATATTGGCGATGATGGTAAACAATTAAGTCAACATTCATTTGTTGTTGTTAGCGATGAAAAGGGTACTATTGCAGGATTAGAATATTCAATGGTAGCTTCCGTGATTTCAAGTTTTAAAAGTGAGAAACAAAGACAAAAAAAATTAAAATATGAAGAAAACATGGAATTACCTTTAGACTCTATGAATGAAAAAGATTTTGAAAAATCATCTTATGTTAAAGCTGATAAAGCATTTTATTTTAACAAAGATAAATTAGATTATTATGTATTAGCAACTTTAAAAGATGAATATTTAGATGAACTTTTAAAATTAATTTTAAAACTAGCATCAGAAGGAAAATTAAATCAGATTATTGATAATTTATAAAGCAAAAAAATATTTGATTATTAACAATTTATTATATATAATATTCATTGCATTATTGATAATTATTTATATTTTAAATATAATAAATGAAAGAGGTGATTATATGACGAACAAGAAAAAAACATTTATCCCTAAAGGCTTTTTTAATGCTTCGCAAAAGATAATCACAACCAAAGAAGCACTTAAAGATGTAATTCCTATTAAATGGGATAATATTAAAAAGAAAAGAAAAAATAATAAAGATCAAGTTGTTAATTTTGTTAATACTAAAATTGACTAGAAGAAAATATTAATATAATATATCGATACTAAAGCATAGACAAAACTAGTTATTTTTTGACTAGTTTTTAATTTAAAAGAAATTCAAAGAGAAAATGATTCCCATAAGAAATTTAACTAGCGAAATTCACTAGACAAAAAGGATTATTTAGAGTATAATGTTTGTTAGTTAAAAAAACTTTTATTAAAAGAAATGAGGAATTGTAATGAAAGAAAAAAGTGCAACTTCCGTTGTTGCCTTAGGAGGCCTTGGCGAAGTTGGTAAAAATATGTATGTTATTACTCACGAAGATGAAATAATTATCATTGATGCCGGGGTAATGTTTCCAGAAGTAGGTTTACTTGGTGTCGATTATGTTATTCAAGATATAACTTATTTAAAACAAAATGAAAATAAAATTAAGGCTTTATTTATAACTCACGGACACGAAGATCATATTGGGGGTATTCCATTTTTACTTAATCAAGTAAAGATACCCGTTATATATGCACCGAAGATTGCTAAAGATTTAATTAATAAAAAATTAGAGGAAAGAAATATTAATTATCCTAATATTGAAGTTATTGATAAAGATTTACAAGTTAATTTTAAACATTTTATGATTGAATTTGTTAATACTACTCACTCTATTCCAGATAGTTTTGCTGTAGTTATTCATACTCCAAATGGGGTAATCTTTGAAACAGGAGATTTTAAATTTGACCTAACCCCAATTGGACCAATGGCTGATATTCATAAAATGGCTGAGTTAGGTAAAAAAGGGGTTACTCTTTTACTTAGTGATTCTACTAATGCTTTAACTAGTGGTTTTTCGAATAGTGAATCCGTTGTTGATGAAACTTTAAATGATATTATTGGGAAACATATTGGGAGAGTTATTATTGCCACATTTGCTTCAAATATCTTTAGAGTTAAGCATATTGTGGAAACTTGTAAGAAATATAACCGGAAAATAATTGTTTTTGGAAGAAGTATGGAAGCATCAATTGAACTTGCTTTAAACAATGGTCTTATTACGGATAAATCAATTTTTGTCGATAGTAATGCAGCGAAAAGTTTAAAAAGAGATGAATTATGTATTTTATGTACCGGTAGTCAAGGTGAACCTTTAGCGGCCCTTTCAAGAATTGCTAATGGAACGCATAAGCAAATATCTTTATTACCTGATGATTTAGTTATCTTCTCATCTAGTCCCATACCCGGTAATGCCGAAAGTATAAACCGAATTATTAACAAATTATATTTAAAAGGCGTTAAAGTTTATACTAATTCCGAATTTAGTGATATTCATACCTCTGGACACGCTAAAGAAGAAGAACTTAAATGGATGCTTAGAATTATTAAACCTAAATATTTTATGCCAATGCACGGGGAATTTAGAATGTTAAAAAGACATACCGAAATTGCTCAACTATGTGATATTCCAGAAGAAAATACCTTTATTTGTAGTAATGGTGATGTTATTTTACTTAAAGATGGTGTTGTCTCAAGGGGTGGTAAAGTTCAAGCTGCCGATGTTTATGTTGATGGCTCAAGAGTTGGTGATGTTGGTAGTGTTGTTATTAAAGACCGAAAATTAATGAGTCAAGATGGTATTTTAATTACTATTTTAAATATCAATACTTTATCAAGAAAATTATTAATTAAACCAAATGTTACCGCAAGAGGCTTTGTTCTAGTTAACGAAAATCAAGAACTAATGAATAAAATTGAACATAAAATAAGTGAAATTGTTAATAATTTCTTAAAAACCTCACTTTATAATTATACAGATTTAAAAAATCAAATTATTTTAGAATTATTACCTTTTATTAATGAACTTACTGGTAGAAGACCAATTATCTTACCAGTTATAATGGAAGTTAATAAAAAAGAAGATTAAAAAAATCTAGTCAATTCTAGATTTTTTTTATTACATATATTATCTTAATAAAGTATATAATTCATCTAAAGCACATTGAACTGTTACACACGATGTTCCACTTTTTTCAGGATTATATGTTAATACTACCGAATTTAATTGTTCAAAATATAGTGTACAATAAACTGTTTTACTACTTGTTACTGTTACACTTTTACCATCACTACTTAATACATCATTTACTGGATCACCATTACTATCATTACAATAACTCATACTTGTATTTAAATAATAACCTTTCGGAAATAAACTTTCACCTTTATATTCTTCATAACCATTACCATTATTTATAAACATAGCAAATTGTTTATTTCTAAAGTTTTCTTTTTCAGAATTAACTTCTTTATGTAAAAAAGATTGACAAGTTAAATTAACCATAATTATTTCTATTATTATAAGTAGTGTTATTAAAAATTTCTTTTCTCTTTTCTTTTTCATATAACTCCTCTTATCCTATTTCAATTTTTATTATAATATTTCTGATAGGAAAAATCAAGGTAAGTTTTTATTCTTGACATTTGTTAGACTAAATATCATTCTTTTTTTCTTCTTTTTGTTTTTTCTTTTCTTCTTTTTTCCGTTGTTTATCCCTTTTTTTCTTTTCTTTAGGACTAACATCACTTAAAAATTCATCAGTATCTTCATCACTAGTTATTTCAATAGTTTGATCTTTATCTTCTTTAATTTCTTCTTTTTTTACATCTTCTGTTTTTTCTTCTTCTACTTCTATTTCTTTATTTTTTTTCTTTTTCTTATCTTTTTTTTCTTCCTTATTAGTGTTTTTTACAATATCAGTATTATTTAAAATCATCTTTTTTAATTTTTTCTTACTACTAGATAAACTAATTAAACATACAAATGATAACAATAGTGCACTACCAAAAGCAATAATTACATAAAGATAAGTTTCATTTTGTTTTTCTAAATCTTCTACTTCACTTTTATCATAAGTTGAAAATGTTTTATTAACAGTATCATAAACATAGAAATCTTTAACACCAGTTTCAACATTGATACCATACACTACATAATTTTTGGAACCATTATACTGAAAAACATTATACTCGTGATCATCAATGGTAGCTTTAACTTGTTCATAACCTTTTAAAGGATTCTTACTATCTAAGATAATTACTTTTAAACTAGTTCCCGTAGTTTCAATATATTGGGTATATTTATTATCATTGTATATATAATTTATAACTGTACCATCATCTTTTTTTAGGCCCACTAAAGTATAATCAATTTTTTCATTAACACAAGCTGGTATTTGAAATCCATCAATAGTTACTTCACTTTCGGTAAATAAATCTGGGCATTGATAATTATTTCTTAGTTTAACTACTGTAAAATTAGTATTATCGACATTAACATTAATCGGATTTTGATCAATAACATTAATAGCGACATTATAAGTTTTTTCACTACCATTCTCAGCTCTTACAGTAATGGCCACATTATTTGTGCCTTCGGATACTTCAATTGTCCCATCCCCATTAACTGTAGCTTTACTATCATTCTTTTCGGCTTTAATATTAACACTTGTTGTTCCTTCGGGAACATTTACTACATAATTTAAAGTATCTTTCGAAAATGCTGGGGTTAATTCATAACCTTCTACAGTTAAATTTTTTAAATTATTATCTTTGGAATAAGAAGCCTCTAATTCTTGTTGAGTAATAATTTTAATTGATTTACTTCCCCCAGTTAAACTTATTTCACTCATATCACTAAAAGCATAAGCTTCATAACTACTAACTGAAACCTTGGTAGAACCTGTTTTTAATGTTTTGAATTTAAAGGTATAAGATTTAGATTTAATCCCACTAGTAGATGAATTAGCCATCACAGTACCACCAGCTTCCGCTGAAGATGAAGTAAGTTGTAAATAACTTTTATCATAATTAAGTTGCATTTGCCAACTACCAATACCGGTACCACTACTAAGTTTAACGGTAATAGTTACGGTATTTCCGACAACGGCTTGACTAGAACCCGACACGGTAATAGTTCCGCTTCCCGCTTTAACCAAACTAGGTACTAATAATAAACATAGAATAAACATTAATATTTTATTTAATTTTCGCATTTTTTTACTCCCTTTCTATTGTGCTATTGTATATGTTCCTAAAATATTCTTTTGAATTTGTAATAAATCTAAAGCATTAACGACACCATCATCCGAGGTATCTCCAGCCTCCATATATGGACCACTTAAAGTATAAGTTTTTAAAATATTCTTTTGCACTTGTAATAAATCTAGAGCATTAATAACGCCATCACCAGAAGTATCACCATTTATTACGATATTTAAAGTTTCACTAGTGCTTTCATTATTAATTACTATTTTAAAGCCTGTTCCGACATTACCATCAGTTACTAAAGTATCTTTCGCATCTTTAATTTGCACATTACCAGAACCGGCGATACTTTCTAAACTTCCTTTTAATGTACTAACACTTGTACTTGGATTAATGCCCGTTATTTTACCTGTGGCATAGTGATAACCTGAACTTGTAACAATGGTACTAACATCCATCGTGGTTTTCTTTTCTTCTTCTGGAGATTCTACCGCTCCATTAGTACTACCATAATTATTTTCATTCATATTGTTATATACAGGAATATAGAAAACAAAAACATTTTCTAAGAGATTAGATTTTTTATAAGAATTATAAGCTGATTTAGCTTCACTTGATGGAGCTCCAATATTAGTCATATATTGATGGCCATATAATTTATTACTCTCGGTTGGAACAACATTAAATTTTTGTAAATAACCCGTATATTGACCTTTATTAATATAAGAACTGGCTATTTGACTAGCTCCTCCTTTAATCGCGGCACTTAAACCATACCAAGAGTTATTTTTAGCATATTCTAGTCCACAATAACTAGTGCCATAAGTTGTTGCACAACTATCCGTTACGCCAAAGTTATAGAAATTATAAAATCCTTGATAACCTTCATAAACGCCACTGTAAAGATTATATAATGAATTACTACTACCCATTTCTTGTAAAATCCGAGAAGATATAAAAATAGGACTAACATTAGTTTCTTTGCAAGCTGTAGTAATAATATCTCCTAAATTATTACCGATACCTAAATGATATTTATAAAATTCGGCACCCCCAATAATATTGGAACAAGCCGTTGGATATAAACTTGTTAAACCATCATCATATTTTAAATATTCAAATTGAAAGATATATTGTTCGGTTAAGAAATTCCTTGGATCCATATAATAAGCAACTGCACTAGATGAGGCTGGATACCAAGTTTTAGTA
>CANQHT010000060.1 GCA_947623705.1 uncultured Bacilli bacterium | reverse complement strand
AAAGATAGTAAAGCCTTAGGTTATATTTCTTCTAATATTGCAGCGAATATGTTAGGACTTGGAAGTGCCGCTACCCCTGCTGGTTTAAAAGCTATGGAAGAGTTACAAAAAATAAATCCCCAAAAAGATACGGCATCAACTCCCATGATAACTTTTTTAATATTGAATACAGCAGGAGTTACTTTAATTCCAACCACTATTTTAGCTTTAAGAATTGCTTATAAATCAGCATTACCTAGTGAAATAATCTTGCCAGCCATTATTGCTACCACTTGTTCTTCTATTGCGGGTTTAACTCTCGATTACTTTATTCGAAGGAGAAATAATAGATGGAAATAATTTCAAAGATAATTCTCCCTATATTTATTATTATCATTGTCTTTTATGGGGTTAAGAAAAAAATTAATGTTTATGATACTTTTTTAGAAGGTGCTAAAGAAGGATTAATGACTACTTTTAGTATTTTTCCCGCCGTTATTGCGATGATTTTTGCTATCAATATTTTCTTAGATAGTAATGTTTTAGGTTTTATTATTAAATTATTAACGCCAATGATAGGTAAAGTTAGCATTCCTTTAGAAATAATTCCGATGGCGATTTTAAGACCAATATCCGGAACGGCATCTCTCGCTATAATGAATGATATTTTTAAAAGTTTTGGTCCCGATTCTTTTATTGGTCGTCTAGCTTCCATTTTACAAGGTTGTACTGATACCACTATTTATGTTATTGCTCTTTATTTTGGTTCTGTTAAAATTACTAAAATTAGACATGCTTTATGGGGTGGTTTATTCGCCGATTTAGTCGGTATCATCATGGCTGTAGTCTTAACTAATCTTTTCTTTTAAATACTTTTTTGTTATACTATCTTTAGTTGGTGATTATAATGGATAGATTACAAAAAGTTATTGCAAATAGCGGCTACACATCAAGAAGAAAAGCCGAAGAATTAATTTTACAAGGTAATGTAGAAGTTAATGGTAAAATTATTAATACCTTAGGTTTTAAAGTAAGTGATAAAGATATTATAAGAATAAATGGCAATGTTTTAAATTTAAAACCAACTTTAGAATATTATCTTTTAAATAAACCACGAGAGGTTATTTGTAGTGTTAAAGATGATAAAGGAAGAAAATGTGTTGTCGATTTAATCCCGAGTAATTCGCGTCTTTATCCCGTAGGTCGTCTAGATTATGATACAACTGGTTTAATTATTTTAACTAATGATGGGGAACTAGCCAATATCTTAATGCACCCAAAACACAAAATAAAGAAAACTTATTTAGCTAAAATTGATGGTATATTAAATGAAGAAGATTTTAAAAAATTACGCAAAGGCGTTATGATAGATAATGTTAAATTAACAATTGATCATTTTAAAGTCCGCAAAATAGATAAACAAAAAAATACTTCTCTAGTGGAAGTAACAATTCATGAAGGAAGAAATCATATAGTTAGAAATTTATTTATGACTTTAGGTTATGATGTAAAAAAATTAACAAGGGTGGCTTATGCTTTTTTAAGTTTAGATAATCTTAAAAGTGGCGAATACCGGGAACTATCTAAAAGTGAAGTGGCCTCTTTATATAATTTAAAATAAAAAATTAATGATTTTTAACGTCATTAATTATTTTTTCTAATTCTTTTAAAGATTTATTAATATATTTGCGATTTATACCAATAAAAGGAATGTTTTTGTCTTTTATTTTAACTTGCAATTTTTCCATAAATAAGCCACTTCTTTTTTCCATTCCTTTATTAGTATAAATATAATTAACACAACAAGATGGTGATTGTTCTATTCCTAAAATGGCTAAAACTTTATAATTATTATTAGATAAATTTTCAATTTCTTCAGCAATTTGATTACTTAATTTATCACAATGTTGATTAAATTCTACAGTATTATATTTACTTAGTCCCATTGGTTCTCTATTAAGGCCTAAATAAGTACTTTCAATACAAGGTATTTGGATAATATTGATATCATTTTTAATTAATAATTCCACAAAAGGCTTAATAGAACTTTTCCATTCATATCTAACAATGCCTTTAGCTTGATAAGCTTGAGCAAGTAAGCAAAAAGGAACAAAGACAAAATATTTACTTCGATTATCCATCATAAATAATTATCTCCTATAGTAATATCTTGATATTTTTGAATTAACATTAATGCCTTTTCTTTTAAAACTTTATTATAAATATTTATGGCACCATTTAAAGATTCTTTATCAACATTAGGATTTGCTTTAGGTTGGCCAAGTAAACATTGGGCTTCATTAACTTTAGGAACAATACCTCTAAGAATAAATTCATTTTTTAATTCATAATCATCAGTATATTCTAAAACAGGTGTTAATAATTTAATATTAAATTGTTGAAATAATTCCGTAAATAGTTTTAATAATTCTTCTTGTTCAATAACAAATAATTGATTCTTTCGTGCTCCATCTGCAACATAATATATCTTTTCTTGGATGCAAATAATAATAGAAGTAACATACATTGCTAACCGACAAGCAAGACAATTAAATTCTGAAATACTAATTTCACCATATTTTTGTAAAATTTCCCTAGGTTTTAAATTATATATTTCTTTAATAAAGGTCCTAAAAAAAGCATCAGTTTTTTTAATTCCATAATATTTAACTTTATCTTTACCATATTTTTTAACTAATCTTTCATAACCGGCTTTAATATTTTGGGTACCGATACTACAAGAATTATCATAATGGACTAAATAAACTTCATAACCTTGTTCAATTAATAATATCGTGCTTAATAATGAATCTTTACCGCCAGAAAATAAAACTAAAACTTTTTTCATAACAAAAACCTCTTTAGAATATTATATCATATTGCTAAAAAAACAGCATTTATTATGCTGCTTCTAAACCTTCATCTTTATGACAACAATGTTCGCCATCACAATTTTCACAATCATGTTCCTTTTCAGTTGTGTCTTCGACTAAACTAATTGCGCCCGTTGGACAACTAGCCATCGCATTTTTTGCATTTTCACTTTCAATATTTTCTTGGCTTATTACTTCTGATAGATTATCATCTCCAAAATCGAAATGTTCACTATCAATTGCAACACAAGCTCCACAACCGATACAGGCTTCTTTGTTAACAAATAATTTTTCCATACATTCCTCCTTCTTAATTATAAAAGAATATTTTTATAAAAGCAATTTATATTCATAAACTTGACATTTATTTTGACAATTTACATAAAATTACGAAAAATGTCCAATTTTGTATTATTTTAGATTTAAAAAAACTTTTATTTATGTTATGATTATGCTAGAGGTGTATCTATATGAATTCACGAATGAATAGATATTATGAAGACAAAGAATTAGAAAATACGCGCTTTGGGAAAAATGAAGAATTATACAAAGAAATTAGTAAAAGTGAATTAGATAGTTATGAGGTTAAAAGTAATACGACCATTTTAGGAGATAATAAACCGGAAATAGATGTGGAAAAAATAAAGCAAATCTTAGATACAAAGTATAAAGAAGTTCCGAAAAGAAGAAGTATAAGAATTGAAGAGGAAGAGGAGGCTCCTTTAGAAAAAGAAACAACTAAAGAATATGATATCAATGTTATTTTAGAAAAAGCTAAAGAAGAAAAACAAGAAAATTACGAAGAAGAAAGATTAAAAAAATTACGCGATACTCAATTTGATATTTTAAAAAATTTGAATTTAGAGAAAAAGGAAGAGCCAGAAGAAACTGAAGAAGAGAATTTAAAGAGTTTGATTAATACAATTGCCTTAAATGAATCCAAAAATAAAGAAAATACTTCTTTAGATATCTTAAGTGAACTTAAAGGTAGTGGCGATACCGAAGTTTTAGAGGGTTTTAAAGAAGATATGGATGATTCTTTAAACGAAACTTTAGAACAAAATAATATAGTTGAAGAAAGTAAGAAAGAAGAAAAAGAAGAGCCAAAGAAAGATCTTACCGATACCCAAATGATTAATTCTTTCTATACTTCATCTAATGCGATAAAAGATAAAGATTTTGAAGATATTCAAGATATGGAAGATTTTCAAAAGAGTATTGAATCAAATAATGTATTATTAAAAGTAGTTATTGCTTTAATCGTGATTATCTTTATCGTAGGTATAGGTTTAATTATTAAAAATGTTTTCTTTTCATAAAATTTAATATGAAAAGATTTCGAAGTTATCCCAGAAAATTAAAAAGAACTAAAAATACAAGTAATAAATTAAGACAAGTATTGATTGTTCTTTTTTTAGTGTTAATAAATGCCATTATTATGTTTAATGTTTATGGCAAAAGGATAAGCGAAAAAGCGGAGATTTTAGTGAGTGAAGAAATTGATGAGGTAGTTTATGAATTTTTTAATGAACTAATTACAAATGATGTTATTAATAAGAAGAATATCAATGATATATTAGAAATTACAAGAAATAGTGAAGGCGAAATTTTAACCGTTAATTATGATTTAGAAAAAACTTATACTATTCTAACTTTAGTCTCTAAAATTTTAAAGCAAGGTTTATTAGATTTTCAAAAAGGTAAGGTAAATGTCCATTATGATAATCGCTATTTAAAAACTAGTCCTTATGGTATGATTATGGAAGTACCTTTATTTATCAGTAGCAAAAATATTTTTTTAAATAATTTAGGTCCTAGAATACCGGTTTTAATTAGTTTTAATGAAACTTTACTTACGAATGTTAAAACCAAAGTTACTAATTATGGCTTAAATAATGCTTTATTAGAAATTTATATTACAGTCGAAATGCAAAAATTAATTATTACACCGATAAAAAAGAGTCAAGATAAATTTCATTACGACATTTTAGTGGCTTCTTTAGTCGTTAATGGTCGAGTACCCGATGTTTATGGGGGTATCTATGAAAATGGCAGTGCAATTTTAAATTAACTTTATATTTTAAAAAATTAAAGTTTGTGTTATACTTATTCTAGGTGATACTAGATGAAGACATATTTTGTTAATGAAGCCTTTGATAAAGCTATCCAAGATTATTTACAAAGTAAAGATAAAGAAGAAGGCAAATTATTTAATTCATTTTTAGTAGTAGTAGTAAGAATGCTTATAAGTATATATGGTGAGTTAGATATAATTAATCCATACCAAATCAAAAGTGAAGAAGCCTTAGATAGTAATTTGATGAAATATGGCGCCAAAAAAGAAGATATCGATAGTTTCAAAAGACTTTTAGATGGTTTTTATCAAATTGAAGAAAGAAATACAAGAACAGTTAAAAGAGAGGTTAATATCTATTTTATTGAAGTTCAAAAAAGTTTAATTGATTTGTTTACTTTAAAGAGAGTTAATTTTGGTTTAACTCCAAATGAAAGTAAAGAATTTTTCAATTTGTTATATACACCAGGAACTAATAATGCTTTAAGACTTTCTTATAATTTCTTAAATGCGGAGAATATTTATGAAATTGCCGAATATTATAAAGAAAGTTTAAAGACTAAAACTAAGACAGAAGAAGTTAAAGAAGAAAAGAATATTTTAGGGTTTGATATTTATAAAATGTTTAATTATTCAGTCGCAGATATTAGTAAAATGAATAGTGATGAAGTAGATAAACTTAATAAGGAAATTTATGAATCATTTGATATTAATGAAAATGCGATTAATAAAGATTATTTACTAGAAGAAAAAATTAAAGAATTAAAAATGCAAAATAATCCAATAACAACTGGTAATGGTTATGTTGATATTTTACTAATTATGAGTGTAATAGTAACAACAATTATGGTGGTTGTAATATTTGGAACATTAGTATTTTAGGGAGGTTTTATGAATATTAAAATAAAAGATAAAAGTTATGAAGTAGTAAAAGATTATGGCGAAACAGTTAAAGAAATTGATTTTGATGAAATTGTAACGGATTACTATGATAACTTTGATTATATTGTTGGAGATTGGGCTTATGGTAAAGTAAGACTTAAAGGTTTTTATGAAAGTAATAATAAACTTTGTAAAAGTCATAACAATATAAAGAATGTAGATGATTATTTAAAAAATAATTGTGCTTATGGTTGTAAGCATTTTATTCTTAAAAAATTGAAGAAAGATTAAGTTGAAGTTGAAATAAGTAAATTGTTTTGATATAATGTTAAAGAATAGAGGGATTGATGTATGGGAAAATTAAAATTAAACCTAACTGGTGGTGCTATAGTTGAAAAACCACTTATATGTGTTTTTAAAGCCAGTGATAAAGAATATGTAGTTTTAGATGAAGAAATGAACGGTTCTATGGGATTACCGATTATTTTAGTTTGTAAATATGAAAATAATAAATTAACTAAAATTTTAGATCAAAATGAATGGCAAACTGTTAAAGAATATTTAAAAAATATTATTGCAGGTGGGCAAATAGAATTTATAAGTTTGGCTAATGAATTAAGTGCTGATGATGTTTATTATACCCAATTAACTTTACCAGTACCTTCTTTTGATGCTTTAAAGAATGCTTATAAAGTTGAAGGTAATGAGACTTCTCAAGTAAGTACTCCGGAGCCTACACCGGCAGTTCCAGAAACACCTGTAACTCCGGTAACGACAGGAGTTAATCCTACAGTTAATCCGGAAGTACAAACTACTCCTGAAGTTCCTACTCCAACAGTTGAGGCAAGTGCTCCAGTAGAAAATACTACTCCACAAGTTACACCAGCTGTTGCAGATATCCCTGTTGAACCAGTTGCACCACAAAATGTAACTCCTGATAACAATGCTCCCGAAGATAAAGTTAGTGATACAACCGGAATTTTAGATTTAAACTTTAATAATTTAAATAATGCACCAGCAGATGAAACTCCAAATGATGCTGCTTCTAGTATGCCAAATGTAGAAATACCTGTTATTGAAAATAAAGAAGTTACTCCAACTCCAGAAGTAACAA
>CANQHT010000059.1 GCA_947623705.1 uncultured Bacilli bacterium | reverse complement strand
TTTAGTAGAAAATAGAGAAATTCAACTCGACCTAAACCATAAAATTGATTTATAATATACCATATTTTTTTTATTTTTAGGAGAATTTTATGAAAAGTAATTGGACTATTAAAGTCTTTTTCTTAACCTTTATTTTAGCTATTATCTTTAGTTTAATTGCTAATTTATTAGGTAAATTTAATGTAGTTATTTTATCAATATGTATTATTGTAATAATATTTATTGGTATTTTATTTGATTTAATTGGAACATCGGTTTTAAGTTGTGATGAAAAAGTATTGCATTCGAAAGCCAGTCAAAAATTAAAAGGGGCTAAAGAAGCCATTAAACTATCTAAGAATGCGAGTACTGTCTCAAGTTTTTGCAATGATGTTATTGGTGATATCTGTGGTATTATAAGTGGTAGTTTAACAACAGTTTTAGTGGTATATCTATTTAAAAATATATCATTATTTAATGTTATTTTATCAAGTGTTTTATCTAGTCTAACGGTGGGAGGTAAAGCAATCGGTAAAAAAATAGCTATAAAACATGCGAATGATATAATTTATTTTGTTGGTAAAATAATAAGTATCTTTTCCAAGAAAAAATAGTCTTAAATTCAAGACTATTTTTCTTTACATTCGAAGTGGTTAAAGAATATTCCAATATTGATTAAACCACATATACCAACGATAGCATATACAATTTTTGGTAACATTGATTCAGCTCCAAATAGACTTTCAACTAAGTTGAAATCAAAGAATCCGATAAGTCCCCAGTTGATCGCACCAATAACTGTAAATATTAACGTTACTTTTTGAAATGTTTCCATCTATTCACTCACCTTTATTAGTATTATGAGATATTTTTATGAAAATATACATGAATATTTATTAAATTAAACAATATATTTTAATTAGAAGAGGGTGTGGTTTTTGAAAAAATTAGTATTATTATTAAGTTCAATATTTTTATTATGTGGTTGTGGGGCATCAAAACCGGAAGATGTGTTAAAAGATTTTAAAGATAGTATTAAAAATGTTAAGTCTTATAAAGTAACAGGCAATATGGAAATTAGTAATGATGAAGAAACTTTTACTTATAGTTTAGAAAGTTATTATTTAAAAGATGATTATTATAAAGTTATTTTAGTTAATCAAACCAATAATCATGAACAAATTATTTTAAAGAATATGGATGATATTTATGTTATTACGCCGGCACTTAATAAGAGTTTTAAATTCCAAAGTGAATGGCCAAATAATTCTAGTCAAGCATATTTACTTGGTAGTATTGTAACAGATATTGAAAATGATAAAAATGCCGAAGTTACAGAAAAAGATGGTAAGTATATTATTAAGACTAAAGTAAATTATCCAAATAATGAAGAACTTAAGTATCAAAAGATTTATTTAAATAGCAAAAAAGAAGTGGAAAAGGTTGAAGTTTATAATGATAGTGATTTAGTTAAAATTAAAGTAGATTTTGGTAGTATTGATATGAAAGCCGGTTTAAAAGCAAAAGATTTTAAACTAGAAGATTATGTTAAAGAGGAAGAACCAAAAGATGATGCCGAAAATAAAGATGAAGGTAGTAAGAAAGAAGAAAATAAGGAACAAGAAAATACTAATACTTGTGAAGGAGAAAATTGTGGTGAAGGAACTGATACTTCTAGTAATGATAAGTCTTCTGAAACAACTAGTATAGAAAATATTATCTATCCTTTATATATTCCAAGTAATACTTATTTAACAAGTAGTGAAACTGTAGAAACAGCAACTGGTAACCGGGTAATCTTAACCTTCAGTGGCGAAAAGAACTTTGTTTTAATCGAAGAGCCAAGTGTGGCTGCAACTACTATGGAAATTGTCCCAGTATATGGTGAACCATTAATTTTAACCGAAACAATCGGGGCTTTAAGTGCTAATAGTTTAAGTTGGGATGTTAAAAATATATCATATTATCTAGCCAGTACCGAATTATCTGTTTCGGAAATGCAATTAATTGCTAATTCTTTAGGTAATACTACTTTAGTTGCTAATACAAAATAAAATAAAAATACAGGTTTTAACTAAACTTGTATTTTTTCTATAAATTTGAAATAATAAATGGACTATCTTTAGTACCTTCTCCAGTTAATGATACAATCGATAACAGATAGAAGACAGGCCGGGCACCAAGGTCGCTATTATACAGGTAGGGGTAGTAGCTCAAGTTGCCGTTATGATGCACATTCCGCGCGCCGACATTCGTGTTACTCGCGCTAATGATACCCCAGCGAGTGCTTAACCATTCGTATCTTGCTGTGTTATATCCATCTTTTTCATAATGAATCCAGCTATTTGCTACATTTGTATAATTATTTGGATTCCCTCCCGGATAGGCATATGCATAATCGTGTAAGTACATTAAACTTATCTTTGCATTTACTGTATTTGTCCAAGTATAACTTTGACCTGTTACTGATCCATATGTTCCTGCATAATGCGTTGTTTCACTTTTTCCTGTTTCTATATTATATAATGTATCTCCATTATATGATGTACTTGTTGTGTCTCCATAATACCAATCGTGATTATCTATTAAGTTATACCATTCACTGGCTTCTTCTCCACCATTTTCATCTCCTGATTTTAGATAATCATAATATTCATTATCTACAAAGATATCGGTATCAGATCTTGTAGAAGAACTACTACCGGCTCCAGCAGTTGTTCCATTGGATGTTCCATTTATTCTTTTAAATAAGTCTGCTTCGTTCCATTCCGGACATATTCCATCTGGACAATAATAACTACTTGAACTATCTATAGAATATTTATTATTCCAAGCAAATCCTGTTACTGATCTTTCTTTTAAGAATGTTTCTTTTAATAAGTACAATTGTCCTTCTTCTGTTATTCCGATTATTCGATACATATATTTATCTACATATTCTGCATATGTCATTTCTCCTAATTTTGAATTTGTACATTTTTCTCCTTCATCTTTGTTACATTTTTCTGTTGTTCCAAATATTATCCAGTTTGCTACATTATCTGTTCCTTGATATCTATGCATACCTCCAACTAAAGGCTGTTGAGTTAATCCTTGTGGATTTGATGCTACTAATTCTAATGGTGTTATTGTTTTTTCATATATATCATAATACAAATAACAATAAGCTGTTTTATTTGTATTTACTGTTATAGTATAATTATCATAATCATATTCGAGTGCGTTTTCTATTTCTTGACCATTTATATCTATACAACCTGACATACTTTCATTAAATCTATATCCTTCGGTTGGAAAAGCATCTGTGTATTCTTCACTACCATCTTCGTAATCTCCTTCACCTTTAGTTTGTTCAATCATTAAAGCAAATTGTTTATTATTTTCTTTCTCTTTTAATTTTACTTGAGGTAGTTCTTTAGTTTCCTTTGATTGATTATTAAGCACAAATATGCCTACTAATAAAACAACTATTCCAATCATTAAAATAATATTTTCTTTCTTATTTAATCTCATTATATCATCCTTACTATAATATCTATATGATTATTTTACATTCAAACGAGTGTAATGTCAATACTTCCAAATGAATGTATGAAATATTATATATGGTGATAATTTATGCAAATAGTAAGAATAAAAGAAATAAGAGAAGACAAAGATTTAACCCAAAAAGATATAGCTAAAATACTAAATATTACCCAACAACAATATTCTAAATATGAATTAGGTATTCGTTTATTTCCCATAGATAAATTATGTAAATTAGCGGACTTCTATAATGTTAGTTTAGATTATTTGTTATGTCGTACTGATGAAAGAAAGCCATATAGTAAAAGTAAATTTAATTTTTAAAAAATAACTGTTATCAAATTAATTTTGGTAGCGGTTTTTTTAATTGCATAATTTTAAAAAAATGCTATAATATCAAATGTTTTTTGAAAAAATTGGAGGTTATGAAAATGAATAATAATTATTTCCATTTTGATGGTAAAATACCAGAACTTATTTCCAAAAAAGAATTAACTCATTTATTTAAATTATTCAATGAAGGTTCAATGGAAGCTCGTGAAAAAATTATTTTTCATAATATTAGATTAGTTACTTATGAAATGAATAAAAAATTTATAGATTTTAACTACGATAAAAGTGATTTATTCTCCATAGGTATTTTAGGTTTAATTAAAGCGGTTGATAGTTATGACATAACAAAAGACTATGAATTTTCAACATTTGCTACAAGATGTATTGATAATGAAATTTTAATGTTTATTAGAAAGTTACAAAAAGAATGTGCCACTATTAGTATTGAAAATGTTGTCTATAGAAATAAAAATGATGATGCCCTTAAAATAGAAGACCTACTTACAGAAGATTATGATTTAGTAAAAGAAAATGAAAATGTTGAAGTATATAAAATTGTCAGAGAAATAGTTGAAAAATTGCCCCCTAGAAAAAGAGAAATGTTAAAACTTTATTTTGGTTTTTACAATGATCATACTTATCTTCAAAGAGAAATTGCTGATATGTTTAATGTTAAACAATCAAATGTTTCTGGAGTAATAAAAAGAGTCCTTAGAAATATAGAAAAAATTTTAATAGAAAAAGATGTTATTGAAAAAAATGAAGAAAGAAACAAATCAAGAAAAAGAATTGTCAATAAATAATTGCAATTCATATTAATAAGTGATACTATAAAAAAACGTTTGGAGTTGAAGAATATGGAAAAAATAGGATATTATTTATTAGATGAAATGCCTGAGCCTTTTACTAACAAAAATAATTTACATTATCTAAAACTAGCAATGGAAGGGGATAAAAAAGCCAGAGAAGAATTAATAAAACATAACTTGCATATCATAAGTAAATTAGTCGAAAATAAATATGATTATTATGATAATAAAGAAGAATTATTTGCCGCTGGGATAATTGGTTTAATAAGAGGAATAGATACATATAAAGAAGAAAATAAAAGTACATTTTATAACTATATATATAATGTTACTGATAGTTTTGTAGATACTTATCTAAAGAAAAATAAATTAAAAACCGAAAATATTTATGAACATTGTAATGATATTGATTTATTAAGTAATTTAGAAGATGATTATTGTGCTAAAGAAACTGATACTTTAAGAAAAGAATTGATTAGACATTATCTTTTAAATTTATCCGATAGAAGAAGATTAGTTTTACAATATTATTTCTTTGAAGGATTAACTTTAGAAGACATAGCTAGTAAACTTGGAATAACGCATCAAGGAATTAGTGAAATAATATATTATGTATTAAATAAAATGCGGAGAGATTTGGCTAATTATGAAAAATTTTTAAAAATTCCTTCATTAAAGGAAGAATTAGATAACAGGGCTATTTTAGATTTATGTATGTCTTTAACTAAATTAGAAACCAAAGTGGTTTTATTAAGAGTTGGCGAAGGAAAAGCCATTATAGAAATTGCTAATGGGTTAAAGATAGGTACTGGTAAAGTAAATTATATTATGCGAAAATATTATATGTTAGTTAATGATTTAAAGAGAAAAAATAAAACTCTTTCTCGGCAATTATAATTGCTTTTGCCTTAATATTTCGATATAATTAATATGAAGAAGGAATTATGTAATGAAAAAGAACAAATTAAAAGAAAATCCTATGATGATGAGTAGGAAAGCCAGAAGAATGAATAAGGGATTAAGTGTAGCAACTGAAGATGAAATGGATATTAAATCATTTATCATTATTTTAGTTGTTATAGTGTTGATAATTGTGGGAATCTATTTTGTAACTAGTCATATTCAAAAGAAGAATGAAGTAGAAGAGCTAGAAGTAACTGCGGGTGAAATAGATTACGAAATAACAAGTGTTGGAACTATTTTAAATAGACCATACGATGAATATTATGTTTTGGTTTATGATAGTAAAGATAGTGCAGCCGTTAAATATTCTGGGTTAATGGCAAGATATTCTGAAAAGAGTAATCTAGGACTAAAAGATTATATCAAAATCTATTATTGTGATTTAGATAATGCATTAAATAAACCATATTATAATGTTAATAATGATAATAAGAGTAATCCAAAAGCAACTAAGGTTCAAGATTTTGACTTTGGAGATTTAACATTATTAAAAATAAAAGATGGAAAAATAACAAATTATATTGAAGATTACAAAACTATACAGGAAAAATTAAAGTAAGGTTACAATAAACTTTACTTTTTTTTGATTTGCGTGTTAAAATTATAGTACGGGAAGTGATTGTGTGAAAAAGACAAATGGTTTTGGTTTATTGGGAGTAATAATAATAATTATAGTAACGGCAGTAATATCAGGTATTGCAACTGGGGTAATTATGTTAAATAATTCTAATACAAAGATTGATTTAATAAGTAATGATGAAGATTTACAAGAATTTGTCGAAGTATATAAAACCTTATTATCTAAATATTATGATAATGTCGATAAAGATGCCATGTTAAAAGCTGCTGAAGAAGGAATGGTTAATTTTTTGGGAGATAAATATACTACCTATTTAGAAGATGAAGAATACCAAGATATATTAGATGATTTAGGAGAAACTTATAATGGTGTTGGTATTGAAATTCAAGGTAATTTAATTGTTAGTGTAACTAAAGATAGTCCAGCTGAAAAAGCCGGTATAATGGCAAATGATATATTACAAAGAGTAAATGGGACTGATGTTACTAACGCTACTAGTGAATTTATTGGTAATTTAATAAAAAATAATAACGATGAAACAGTTAGTATCGAGGTAAATCGTAATAATCAAATCTTAACATTTAATGTTGCAAAAGCTAAATTAGAAAATAAAGCTATATCTCATAATATAGATAATAATGTTGGTTATTTGGTTATTAGAAAATTTTCGGAAACCTTAGGTAGTCAAGTAAGTAAAGCTTTAAATGAAATGGAAAGTAAAGGAATAAATTCTTTAATAATTGATGTAAGAGATAATGTTGGTGGTTATTTATCTGCAGCTGAAGATACAGCATCATTATTCTTAGAAAAAGGTAAAGTTATTTATTCATTACAATCTAGTAATAGTGATTTTACATATAAGGATGAAACTAAAGAAAGTCGTAGTTATCCTATAGTTGTATTAGTTAATGGTAATTCTGCATCAGCATCCGAAATACTTGCTGCTGCTTTAAAAGAAAGTTATGGTGCTAAATTAGTTGGTACAAAGACTTATGGCAAGGGAAAGGTTCAACAAATCGCGGAATTAGGTAATGGCGATTCTGTTAAATATACCTCTGCTAAATGGTTAACACCGACAGGAAATTGTATTGATGGTGTTGGTATTGCCCCAGATTATAATGTTGATGGTTATGAATTACAATATAATAAAGCTATGGAAATCCTAA